>NZ_SFBZ01000177.1:0-10890 GCF_007095495.1 Microcystis sp. M_QC_C_20170808_M9Col
TTGAGTTAAAAGTTAAACTTCAAGTTTTCATTCAGGACGAATGTACTGATTAACTAATTTTTTGGGGAAAATTAGTTAACCCATCATTATAACATATAATTAATTTGCAAGAGTTCTAAAAGAACAAGGGGAAAAGTAAGGACTTTTATATTTCACTTACACAGACCTTTAAAATACCCCGATGGAAAGGACAAATCTAAAGATGGAATGCCCATATAAACGGAACGTAATAAACCCTTTAAGGCTCTGGGTACAGGTCGAAATACCCAGTAGTGATAAGTGTAAGCGCAAGCCTTCAAGGGTGTGAGATGTAACCAAAAGCCAACGCCTGACAGTAATAGTCAG
The DNA here is from genome assembly GCF_007095495.1 of Microcystis sp. M_QC_C_20170808_M9Col. NCBI lineage: Bacteria > Bacillati > Cyanobacteriota > Cyanophyceae > Chroococcales > Microcystaceae > Microcystis > Microcystis sp. M_QC_C_20170808_M9Col. The sequence continues at coordinate 346 of NZ_SFBZ01000177.1, forward strand.
GATATGCTAACGGGTTACGGTTTGATTGTAAGGATAGAGTCTAGTAGGAGTCTATATGACGAAACCCTTGAGAAGGTAAAGGATTCGGAAAACCGAAAACCACTAAGACTACGAATGTATGGAAAACTATCAATTGGGCGAAAGTCCAAAGATATGTTTTCAAGCTCCAAAAGAGGATATACCAAGCGGCTAAATCGGGACAGGATGCAAAGGTTAGAAGGTGGCAACGTCTATTGGTGAAATCATACTATGCTCGTCTATTAGCAGTTCGCAAAGTAACCCAAGATAATCAAGGAAAGAAAACAGCAGGAGTCGATGGAATGATAGCAATATCCCCAGAACAAAGGCTAAATCTAACCGAAGAAATCAAAGGAACACTTAAAGCAAAACCGCTAAGAAGGGTATGGATTCCTAAACCAGGCAGGGATGAAAAACGCCCATTAGGAATACCAACCATCAAAGACAGAGCTAGACAAGCGTTGATTAAATCGGCACTTGAACCAGAATGGGAGTCAAAAATGGAAGGAACCAGCTATGGTTTCCGACCGGGAAGGTCTGCCCAAGACGCAATATCAAGAATATACATCACCATTAATCAAGGTAGCTACTTTGTATTAGATGCCGATATTGCCAAGTGTTTTGACCGAATTAATCACAACTTTTTACTGTCTAAAATTCATTGTCCAAGTTCCCTGAAAAGAGACATAAAACAATGGCTCAAAGCAGGAGTATTGGATAACGGCGTATTTGAAGAAACAGAAACCGGGACACCACAAGGAGGGGTAATAAGTCCACTACTAGCTAACATCGCACTGGATGGAATGGCGAGACTAATTGAAACGTTATTTCCCAAAAAGAAAGACACTAATCAAGCTGTTCTCATAAGATACGCCGATGACTTTGTAGTGATTTCCCCATCACTCGAAATCATTGAACAGTGCAAAACTGCCATTTCCGATTGGTTAAAACCGATAGGATTAGAACTCAAACCAGAAAAAACCAGAGTGTGTCATACACTTAATCCCATTGAACATAATGGAAAAATGGAAAAACCCGGTTTTGATTTCTTAGGATTCAATATCAGACAATATCCAGTAGGAAAATACAAATCTGGGAAAACAGGAGGGGGAGGAAGCCGATTAATTGGCCACAAAACCCACATCAAACCTAGCCAAAAAGCAGTTAAAGCCCACACAGAAGCGATTAAAGGTGTAATCAAAAAACACAGAACAGCACCTCAATCAGCCCTGATTAGTCAATTAAACCCAATCATTAGAGGTTGGGCTAACTACTACTCAGGAGCAGTATCTATGGATACCTTCAGTAAACTAGACCACACAATCTGGTTAATGTTAAGGGCATGGACAATATCAAGATGCGGTAAAGCGAACTACGAAAAACTGAGAAACTATTTTAGACCGGGTACAGTTAAACTCAGCAATGGGAAAGAAAGACACGAATCTTGGTTATTTCAAACCAAAGATGGTCTCTATCTATGGAAACATAATTGGACACCAAATGTCAGACATACCCTAGTACGCCCCGACGCATCACCATTTGACGGAAATTGGACTTACTGGGCGACCAGAAGAGGACAAGCAATCGATACACCTACAAGAGTAGCCAAACTACTTAAGAAGCAACAAGGCAAGTGTAGCCGATGTGGGCAGTATTTCACCCCATCGGACTTAATTGAAGTTGACCACATTCACCCTCTAAGCCTAGGCGGAAAGGACGAATACAAAAACCTTCAATTACTACACCGCCACTGTCACGATGATAAATCGGCATCGGATGGAAGCCTAAAAATCATCTACATTGACACCATCAGAAGTTAATGTAGATAATACAAGGACAACCAAAAGATGTCAAGTTGTATCCTTAACAAGGGAACAGTCAAACTAGGAGCCGTGTGATGCGAAAGTATCACGCACGGTTCTGAATGGGAGGGGAGGTCGGTGACGACCTTCTCGACCCCTAATTCAAAGGGTCACTTTATGGTATGATGGCGTAATCTCTTAAGTAGAACAAATGAATTAATCAATCAAATTATAGAGATTGAGTCAAAGGGGATGGAAATGTTAGTATTAGATCAGACTCGTCCTGATATTGGTTTAAGGGTAGCTAAAGTCATTGTCCCCGGAATGCGTCATATGTGGAAGCGTTTAGGGCTAGGAAGATTGTATGATGTTCCTGTTAAGATGGGATGGTTAAAAGAAGCTTTAACGGAAGATGAATTAAATCCTTTTCCCCTGTGGATGTAAACTTTTAGGGTTATTATAGTGTTGGGTTGGGTTTCGTTGCCTCAATCCAACCTACAATCGTCGGCGATCGCACTGTGTTGGTTAACTCTCGTCGTTATTTAGTCCCAGAATCTTAGTTATTCTGGACTTAAACGTACCTGTAGGGGCAACCACAGGGGGGTTGCCCCCGTGTTGCCCCTGTAGCGCACTAAGCAATACGAGCGCGTAAATCATTAAGAGTAATCATCAACGTCATCGGTTCAAGAGGAGACACATCAAAACCTAAAGCCAAATAAAAATTCTTAGCTTCTTCTAGCTGATTGTATACTAATCGCCCCGGAAGCAAGGGCGTAATACCCAACTACCCTATTGTCAACGCAGGTAACAAAAGTTCTAGTTGCACCACTGGCTTGATTAGCATAAGCTCGACGCTTCAACCAAGGGAGGTTGCCAATCCAGGGTTTTTTGAATATGGCTAGAGTCAAGACAAAAATTGACTTAATTAGTTAAATTATGCCTTGGGAGCGCATTAATTCTATCTCTTGTTGTAGTCCGGCTTCTAGAGTACGAGGAGTAAACCCTAAATCCCTTTTAGCTTCTTCGTGGGAATAAGCTTTGTCTTCTTGTAATCGCAAGATTTGTTCTCGTCGCACGGGGGATTTTTTAGCTAATGTTTTTTCTAGTAGGGTAGCTGACCAAATGCCAAAGTTCAAGGGAAAGGACAGGGGACGCACCGATTGGCCTAATAATTGTTCTATCAATAAAATTAACTGACGGAAGGAAACAATACTACCGCCGGAAAGATCGTAAGCACCTTTTATATCAGGACATTCCCAGACTTTTAACAACATCTGGGCAATGTCATCAGCGTGAACTGGTTGTAACAGGTTATCACCAGAGCCAAAAATGGGAAAGAATCCGTAGCGGTGACAGAATTTAATCAATTTGTGTAGGTTTTTATCCTTAGGAGTGCCATAAATCATTGTCGGTCTCAGCAGACAATAAGAAGCAGGATACTCTTGTAAATAATTTTCTGCTTGTTTATACTCGGCAGAATATTCATTATATTTTGAATATACTCCCGTGGTTCCAATAATAATTAATCGGGGAGTTTGTTGGAATTTTTTTAGACTATTAAGTATAGTTGGTACTTGTCGAAGTTGGACGAGATGGATGATGGTTTCAAAACTATTTTCCCTAAAAATTCCTTCCCAGGTTTCTGAGATAGAGCTATCGCCAAAATCGTAGGTTAAATTCAGTCCTAGACTATCTAACATACTGCGGTCGCTACTGGGTCGAATTAAACAATGTATTTCTATTTCAGGCTTAGTAGATGCCAAATGTTGCATGAAAAAACCACCAGGCAATCCCGTAGCACCTGTGATTAATATTTTATTCTCGATCATCATTTTTTCTCCTTTCCGCTAAAACTTGCTCATAAACCTGAAAGGTTTTTTCAAACATCTTCTCAAAAGTATATTCTGTTTCGTAGCGTTTGCGTCCTGCCGCTCCCATTTTAGCTCTGAATTGTTGATCAAGAACTAATTGTAATAGTCTCTGGTGTAACGTGTTAACATCTCCCCTCGCTACGGTGTATCCAGTTATTCCTTCCACAATTGCTTCCGATGCTCCCCCCACATCTGATACAATTACTGGTAATCCCGCTCTCATTGCTTCGATTGTAGTGCGAGGAAACCCTTCCCAATTAGATATTAAAGTAAATACTTGGGCTTGAGCTAAGACTTCAGCTACATTATTACGAAAACCTAAAAAGTTAACTCTGTCGATAATTTTTAGCTCCTTAGCTAAGGTTTTAATCTTTTCTAAATCCGGACCGTCTCCGACTAAATCTAAATGGGCTTCGGGAATATTTTGAAAGGCTTTCAGTAAGGTTACATGGTCTTTTTGCTGATCAAATCTTGCCACCATGACAATACGAACAGGGTTAGCATTACCAGGATTAGCTCTCAATTCTGCGGGTAGATCTGGCATCCCATTATGAATGGTCAATAATCGCTGCGGTTGCATACCAGTTTTTATTCCAATTAATCGATCTTGTTCCGAAACACAGATAATTTTATTAGCTAAAGGTTCTGTGATTGTTTCTAACCACTGATAGATAGTGCGACTCGGCTCTGGTACACCTCCTGTAAAAGCCCAACCATGGGCGGTAAAAATGCAAGGAGTCTTGCTTTTTCTGACCGCTAATCGTCCTAAAATTCCGGCTTTACTAGAGTGAGTGCTGATAATATCTGGTTGGAATTCTGCAATAATTTGTTTGATAAAATTCAAGGTTTGCCAGTCTTGAATTAAGTTAATTTTTTTGCCAAAGTCTTGACAAGATATATTGGTTATGCGATGACTGATCAGATCGTCATTATAAATGCCTTTTATTCCAGTAACAACTAAGACTTGATGGTGAGAATCTTGCAAAAATCTCGCTAAATCTCGTACATGAACCTGTGCGCCTCCAACGGTATCTGCTCTAGTTATAATAAAAAGTATTTTCATTTCATGCACAGTTTAGATTCTTGATTTATGGATAATTTTAGAAAAACAGTTTTAGGTTTTTAAGACTTGATTAGCTTTTTGCAATAGCTGCAACATTTTAGGGGCGGTTATTTGAATATTATACTTATCTTCGACAAGTTTTCTGCCAGCCCATCCCATACTTTCTCTTAAATCTCGATCATTTTTCAGGTTTTGAAAAGCTTGCAGCCATTCAGCTTGACTACTAGCTTGAAAGCCGTTGATCCCCTCCTTAATAATCTCCGCATTTACCCCCACTGGTGAACCAATAACTGCTCGAGTAGATGCCATATATTGGATTAGTTTAAATCCGCATTTTCCCCGCTCAAATGCTGTATCGGTAAGGGGCATAATCCCCACATCAAATTGTTGCATCTCCTTCACCTCGGTTGCCTGGGACCAAGGCTTAATTTCTAAAGGTATATCCTCTAGATTTGTCTCTTTAGCACCAATAGCAACGACTTTGGCACCACCATCTCGACAAATTTCTTTTAAAACAGGATAAAGTTCTTGTATATAATCGACAAACTTCAATGGACTTCCTATCCAACCGATGGTAAAGACTTCATTTTGAGGAGCTTTTGATAAGGGATAGCGATCAAGATCGACGACGGTGGGTAATATTTCTACCCATTTAGCTCCTGCTTGTGTTGCTCGGTTAGCTAAGTAATCATTTCCCGCAATCACTAAGCGAGCATTCTGCATTACTCGATCGATTTTCTGTGCCAATAGCCATCTAACTATAGGAGCAGAATGTTGATCGTAACGGTGGAATACTGCGTCATCATAATCAACTACATAAGGTGTTCTTCCTCTGAGCAACAGTAATTCTAGCCAAGCTGGTAGCCAAGGTAATGCTTCCTTTTCCAACCAGATTAAATCGTATTTTTGAGATTGCAACAGCAGCGAAATTCTCTGTTGATAAGCAGATAATAATCTCGATAAAGGGTATTTTTTCCCTAAGTAGCGAGTTCTCAGGTAATCATTATCTAATAAGGGAGCGGTCTCAACCTCTATTCCCTCTTTTTTGAAATAAGGCAAATATTGGTAAGTACGATAGCGGCTACTAGCACCTAAAGTATCGTAGCGACTAAATAACAAAATTTTCATCACTGTTGAGGATTTAATTAGATTATTTTCTTGTATAAACTGGAGAATTGACGATATTCTCTAGGTATGGCGAAGATGATTAGCTCCTTTATATCTCTCAATAATCATTTGCTCAGAAACTACTTTCTCAGGAGATTTTTTTCCTAAGAAATATGTACAAGAAGCTCCATCGAGAGCCTGAGGATTATTTTTGAATAGATAGTCAAAATATTTAAGCCAAGAAAACAATAATCTCACCATTGCTTTAGTTAATAATCTTGAGGTATTATTGCCAGCAAAACATAAAGCGAAATGTTCGATAGACCAGACTAAAACTGTTCCAGGTCCGGCAACTAAACCACTGGAAATTTCTGAAAAATAGTTAAACAAGCGCCGATGACCAGAAAGGGTATATCTGGTAAAATCATAGGCCCCTTCATGAACCTGCTGCATAAAGGGAATTTCTGAATAAATTACCCCGCCATCTTTGAGAACTCTGTGCATTTCACTAACGACTTTTTCGGGGTAGAGAACGTGTTCTAAAACTGCTGTAGTAATAATACCATGAAAAACTTGGTCTTGAAAAGGAAGATCGTGAGCATCACAGAATAAATCGACATCTGCATTAACATCAACATCGGAATATATCAATTTGATATTGCTATATTCTGACATTAACCTATCCAAATCTCTTTTCTGATTTCCTCCACCCACAACCAAGACATATGCTAAGGTAAAATTTTCTAAAGTCTGAGCAAAATTTTGAATCCTCTCAATATAGTTTAAGGTGATCGATGGACTAGGGACAATTTTTGAGAATATGTTTTTTTCTTTTGGACTATGATTAGTCACCGTATTAGTATAAAAAGAGGGAGAAAAAATTTCATTATCTTCTCGAATGAATACTGGTTTATTATTGACAATAGCAAATTCAGAATTACAGTTTTTGCAAATAATCTGATGATCATCAAAAGTTAATTGACTACTTTGGCACTTAGGGCATTGACTCAAAGTCTCGATAAATTGTTGCATTTTCTTACTCCGATCGATTAACTGAAAGTCTGTTTTTTCTCAAGAAACAAAGTTACACTGGCAATATACTTAAGAAAAAATATAGATAAAAACTCCAAGATAAATGAGCTATAATGGTTGGTATAGATTGATTTTGGTGTTCGTTTCATTTTCTTGTCTAGGTATAGTTGATAAAGTTCCCTCGTATATCTGAAAGATGTCCTTAAATTAGATATTTTGCCCATATTTAAAATCTCTTGGTAGCTAATATAGTTAGTAAAATAATGTAAATAATCCGTATGTTTTTCAGTCCAATCTTCCAAGGATATACCAGATTCTTTAGTCTGACGATGAAAAGTTCCTAAACCTAAAGTGCTTAAAAATTTAATGTTATCAAACAAAAAATCAAAGTTTTTAACCTTATGGACTAAAGGTAAGTGAATATGCCATTCCCAGAGAACGTCAGACAAGGGAAATATATGTACAGAATATCCATTCATTGTTAATGTTCTAGATATTTCAAGAAAAAAAAGTATGTGATTCTTGACGTGTTCCACCACTTGGTTAGAAATAATTACATCAAAAAAATTATCTGGATATTGCCACTTTTCATCATCATAAATTAAAGTTAGTCTTTCATGCCAATCTACCCCAGAAAAATTCTTTGATAGATTTTCAATTGTTTCATCCATAAACCCCTTTTTTTGAACACCATGATTAACCACGTCTAAACCATAGACTTTCCAATTAATATTTGGCTGTACACAGGGAAGATTTTTTGTCAAGTATGCAATCAATTGTCCGTTACCACACCCAACATCTAGAATTTTGACTTCTTGATCAGTTGAATGTCTGTAAGATTCAGTATTGATTATACTTAATAAATGTTGATAATTGCTACTATTTGCTGTACTCTGCATAGAAAGTTTCTAACTCCTTTAAATTGTTGATTGCTGAAATATGTTCATGCCAATATCACTCGAATAAAAAGGATTATTCGCAGTCTTTTAAAATTCTTTTCAAGGTTTTGTAATCGGTATGTAAATGGATATTGTTTCTAACAACCAAACCTCGTACAGCCCCCCAAATCCAAGATAAAATCAGCCCAGACAAACCAAAATTATCATAAATAACTCTAGCGTACTCCTGCTTACAATTCGCTAATTTTGAGTTATCTTGATAGGAACTGCTGGCACCACCAAGTCTAAAAAAAGCAATCGTAGATTTGTCTTTGATTGACGATGCACTCATCTTATAAATCTTTTGATTAAGATCGAAATCAGCATATACTTTATATTTGGTGTTGAACGGAAGTTGAGCAAGTAGCTTTTTCTTAATGAATAGTCCTTGCGGACATAAAGTATTTTTGAACACAATTAATGGATTATATCTACTAATCCGTAGCTGACCGTTATCCATAATTACATTGCCATGAATTATGTCCGTATTGTTTAAACTTGCTTTTTGAATAGATTGGCTAGGTATATTTAACAATATATCATCGCTCCCCAGGTAGTAAATGTAATCTCCTTGACTCAATTTCCAGCCTTTATTCATCGCATCATATATACCTTCGTCAGGTTCGCTCAACCAATAATCTATCTGATCATCATACTTACGAATAATATCAATTGTGCTGTCCGTAGAACCTCCGTCTATAATAATATACTCAACATTATTGTAAGACTGGCTAATGACACTCTGAATTGCTTGCTCTAAGTGCTTTTCTCCATTAAAAACTACCGTTATAATAGTAACCAAAGGAACTGCAAATTTTTCCGATAACTCACTTGTCTCCGTGTAGGAGTGCTTGAAATATCCCTTTGTTCTTAATCCTCCTTCTCCCCTGCGTTCTGGATTTGGTGGCAAAAATAAATGAGATTGCACTTTTGCAGAAGGATCGTTAATAATAGCAGGCCTCTCCATAATTACTCGGCGAGTTGTAGAGAAGTTAGCATCTAGCTCGATAGTTTTTTTCTCTTGCAATGGTGGTTTTATTGTCATATCTTATCTTGATATTGGCAAGCTACAAGCGTTTTAATCGTAATTACAACTAGGTCAGTTTATAATTAGCTATATAGAATGAGAAAGATTATTGTACCTCTCTCATACTTGCTAAAATACTATTAAACTAGCCTGCGGGTTATATCAGCTAATGTAATTAGCTAAAAAAATTAACTTCAAGACTTAGGGGTATTGTAGCTGATGATGAACTTATTGTAAAGAAAATTTTTAACCAGCCCATACTAAAAAGCCAACGGCTCTCCCGATATAATGGGAAAAAATGTTCGTATATCTTCCATTTAGCTGTCTGGAGAGTCATTATTCCTTCAAGCCCTGTTTCATTGGCTGACTGAAAATCCAGATTTGGTCGTCTGCGGATTGCACCAGGCACAATTGCCTGTCTGAGATCGGCATCAGCTTGAAAGCGAATTTCTGTCATACTGCTTTCTAATTCTGGGCTTGAGCTGCCTTCAATTTTTGGTACAGCAAAGGACTCTTTTCTCTACAAGACTGTTGTAGTCGCTGAAACTCGGCTTCACCCTTTTTCAGATAGGCATCGACAAGCTCTCGATTGGCCAAATAGAAAGCGATTGCGCCATAAACCTGTCCGAGGGAAAGGAGTGGGAAATTTTGGGCAATGCTTTCGGGCGATTCTCCGTTCAAGAAAGAATAGACAACTGAATCAAGAGAGATACGAGTTTCTTCGAGCCAATATTCTTCTTCTCGTTGCTCGATGTACTGCTTTGTTGGGATGGAGGCTAATTTCATAGGAGTAATGTTGCTGTTTAGCTAAAAGGATAGAGGATAAGCTGTTTATTTTGGGGTAATCCTAAGAGATGGCGAGCAGTATTTTTCTCGATTGGTTTATATCTTTGAATATCTAATACCAAAAATTTCGGCTCTTCTCGACTTTGTGTGATAATTTTTGCTTATGGAATCGTGAAATGCTTACTGGGCAAGACTTTTAGGACTATTTTGCTGATATTCTATCAGTATAGACCCCGTTTCCACACAAAACCATGCAGACGCTCGCACCTTCGGAGAAGGAATGAATTTGACACCACCTGAACCTCTGGCTAGTTAAGCTTAGACGCACTTACATTGCACTTTAATATCCTGGAACGCCTTGTAGATAGGGATACGAGTAGGAAACTTAAATGCGTCTAAGCTTATCACTCAATCACTAGACCTCTTGTAAAAATCAAAAATTGTTGTTAGGGTCAGGAGTCAGGAGTCAGGAGTCAGGAGTCAGGAGTCAGGAGTCAGGAGAATTAAGAATGAATAATAATCAATTAAATGGTCTATTTAAGGATTTTATGCAATTTAATCCTTATTTTTACCGTTTTTGAACCCTCAAAAATTAATTATGCAAGTACTTCTCTTGTTGACATCCTCACCGCCGTAAACGGACGGCGATTCCCAAACCTCACGATTTAGGTTTCTGCTTCTTTCCCTTGCGGGGTTCCGCACCTGCCGCCCCAGTTTTACTCTGTTCTGGTCATCAGGTCGCTCTACAGACTGACACCGCAAGCCCTGCGGCCAAAATATTTGGCTCTTCGTTACCCTTTATGCTAAATCAACATACAAGATGCCAAGACAACATACTTCTAACCCAAAAATTCCGAAAGTTTCTAAAGCCATAGGCTCTCCGTTTTATTAGTTTAAGTTT
>NZ_SFBZ01000178.1:0-6514 GCF_007095495.1 Microcystis sp. M_QC_C_20170808_M9Col
TGGGATAGAGAGGTGCGTAGTTCACCCAAGGAGAATCAATCTCTCGAAGTAAAAGTGAAAGGAATTTCTGAAATGGAATTCAGTCTGTCTATATTTGACTATACTTTTACTAACTATTACACTAGCAAAACCGGAACTATCACCATTGCACCTAATACTTCCACTGCTACTATTAGCATTCCCATCCTCAATGATAACCTCAACGAACCTGATGAAGTCTTCACCGTCACCCTCTCCAATCCGGTTAATGCTACCATCAATCCCGACGAAGCAATTGGACAAGTAATTATTACTGACACCCTACAAAGCGCAATTACTCGCACCTTACCCAACAATGTCGAAAATCTTAGACTAATTGGCACTAATAATATTAACGGTACAGGTAACGCCAGTAACAATAAAATCACCGTAAATAGTGGCAATAATCAAATCAATGGAGGTGCGGTAATTGATAATTTAACCGGTGGTTTAGGTGCAGATACTTTCATCTTCCAATTTGGTCAATCTACCATATCAACAAGCGATCATATCACAGATTTTGCCATCAATAGTGATAAAATTGACTTATTAACTCAAGGTGGACTCGCCATGGATGCACCGATTAGTTTCAGTCGCGCTGCTAATAGCACTGCTACCACTTTACAGAATTGAGTCAATCAGGTATTTACTGATGCCAATGGAGCGATTACAGGTAATCCAGAATTAGCGGTTAATAGTGCCACCTTAGTGCAAGTAACCAGTGGTGCGATAGCTGGAACTTACCTCGTTATTAATGATAGCACGGCTGGCTTCCAATCTGGCAATGATTTATTAATAAATATCACTGGATTTACTGGTACTTTACTAAGTCACCTAGAAAACGGTTTTCTCGGAGAAACCCGTTTTCTGTGCGTTAGGCAGCTACCAATTCCGTCAAAAAACCAAACAACTCAAATCACCTAGAAAACGGGTTTGTTCAAGAAACTATTGAGAAACCCGTTTTCTGGACTTTAAGACAAATAAGTTGGATTTAAAGTTTGAAGGATTAAATTTTGGTAAGTTTATTGACAAAGAGAAGCTGTCAATAGATATTGACAAATTAATTAGGGCTTGCTGAATAAATGTGAAATGTAGGCACTTCATCGGCCCGCGTCCTGTAGGGGCGAAGCATTCGGATAGAAAATCTACGGTTTCACCGATAGGTTATTGCCCGAATGCTTCGCCCGTACTTTTTCAGCAATCCCTATATACACTAATGGTCAATTGGCAATCTAATCATCATCCTTATCAAATATTCTGATTCGGATTATTGCCTGAAGTTGGAAACGCTATATTTAACAAATCGGCTCGGCTCGACTTTGTGTTATAATCAAAGCAAGGCTTTAAAGACGATATTCTCAGCAAATTATGCCTATTGTTCTTCTTGGCACTCTAATTGCACTGAAAGATTAATTTAACCTTGATCTGTCGGGACTGATTTCTTAACCTTTTAATAAATTGATTTTTTCCCCAGTCAGGCTAGAATCAGTAGGATTAGCATCCAAGATAATCAGGGTAACTTTGGTTAATCTGGGGCAGTGTAGCCTAAAAAAACGTCCAAAATAGTCAAATTTAGGCTTAAGTGGCTTCTTACTAACTGTTTAATCTATTATTTAGGTATTAGACTCTATGGCTAAAGCTCCTAGCGTAACTTCCGAAATCGATCTTAAAGATTCGCAATATTACTTTAACCGAGAATTAAGCTGGTTAGAATTTAATCATCGCGTGCTTTATGAGGCACTTGATCCTCGGACTCCCCTACTAGAAAGATTAAAATTTACCGCCATTTTTTGTGCCAATCTCGACGAATTTTTTATGGTACGGGTGGCAGTTCTTAAACAACAGGTAGAGGCAAATGTAGCCGTTTTAAGTGCCGATGGCCGGACTGCCTCGGAACAGCTAACCGAGATAAGTAAGCGTCTGCGTCCCCTTGTGCAACAGCAGGATCGTCTTTTTGAACACACCCTGAAAAACCTCTTAGTAGAACAGGGAATTCATCTGATTAACTATGTAGATTTACATCAAGAACAGCGCAATTATCTCCATGATTACTTTGAACAAAATATTTTCCCCGTTTTAACTCCTCTAGCGGTGGATCCTAGTCATCCTTTTCCCTATATTTCTAATCTTAGTCTCAATTTAGCCGTAGTCGTTCGCGATCCCGACACCGATAAAGAATTATTTGCCAGAGTGAAAGTGCCGCAGGTTTTCCCCCGTTTTCTGGCATTATCAAAAGAATTACGCCACCAAGACGGAAAAGCTTCGATTTGGACGGGAGTACCGCTTGAACAGGTGGTAATGCACAATTTAGAGGCACTTTTCCCCGGCATGATCATTCAAGAATGTTATCCTTTTCGGGTGACGCGCAATGCTGACATCTCCGTTGAAGAAGATGAGGCCGATGATTTATTATTAGCGATCGAGGAAGAAGTACGCAAGCGCCGCATCGGTAAATCGGCAGTACGTCTGGAAATTCACAGTTCTACCCCTAGCAATATTAAAGACCGGATCATGCGCGATCTGGGACTTGAGGAGATCGATGTTTACGATGTGGATGGACTGCTGGGACACAAAGATTTATTTTATTTTCTGTCTTTACCCTGTCCCGAACTGAAAGATCCGCCTTGGAATCCTGTCACCCCAACGGTTTTACAGGGATTGCGAGAAATAGTTGACGGTAACGAAGACGGTATCCTAGAACAGGATGGCGAAGATATTTTTACTTTAATTCGCAATAACGATATTCTCGTTCATCACCCTTACCATTCCTTTAGTGCCTCAGTACAACAGTTTATCGCCCAGGCTGCCCATGATGCCCATGTTTTAGCGATTAAAATGACTTTGTATCGTACTTCCGGAGATTCCCCGATTGTCAATTCCCTGATTGCGGCGGCGGAAAATGGTAAACAGGTAGCGGCGTTAGTGGAACTAAAAGCTCGCTTTGATGAGGAAAATAACATTAGTTGGGCGAAAAAGCTCGAACAAGCCGGAGTTCACGTTGTTTATGGCTTAGTTGGTCTAAAAACCCACACGAAAGTGGTTCTCGTGGTCAGAAAGGAAGGGGATAAAATCCGTCGTTATTTCCATATTGGCACGGGTAACTATAACCCAAAAACAGCTAAATTATACACTGATTTGGGTTTACTTAGCTGTCGCGAGGATTTGGGGGCAGATATCACCGATTTATTTAACTTTCTGACCGGATACTCCCGTCAGCAATCCTATCGCAAACTTTTAATTGCTCCCGTGAGTTTGCGAAAACGGATGTTAGCAATGATCGATCGCGAGGCCAAAAACTGTAAAAATGGCGGTACGGGGCGCATTGTCGCAAAAATGAACTCTATTGTCGATAAACCGATTATAGAAGCCTTATACGCCGCTTCTCGTGCTGGCGTGCAGATTGACTTAATTATTCGCGGCATCTGTTGTTTACGGCCCGGATTGCCAGAAATAAGCGAAAATATCCGAGTAATTAGCATTATCGGCCGCTTTTTGGAACATTCCCGCATTTTTTACTTCTACAATGATGGTCAGGAGGAGGTTTATATTGGTAGCGCCGATTGGATGACGCGGAACCTGACTCGTCGCGTGGAAGCAGTGACACCCATTGATGAACCAGCGATCGCCAAGGAACTGGAAGAAATTCTCGGCATTATGTTGTCAGATAACCGACAAGCATGGGAATTACAATCCGACGGCAGTTATATTCAGCGTCGTGCTGCCAACCAGGGACAGGAAAGCAGTACCCATGTAATTTTAATGGACAAAGCCCTTAAATCTGCGGGTGTTAGTCAATAGGAACAGTTATCAGTTATCAGTTATCAGTTATCAGTATTCTCTCGTTGACCCCCTCGGATGCCCTTCTACTTCTGGAGTTCGGGGCTTGATAATCTGACTTATTGAGAATAATTTTTATTTGTCGGAGATAATTTAACCCCCCCTCAGAAAATGGGGTGTAGAATGGTGTCAGGGCAATACTTTCATTTATTTCACGGGAACTATTTGTTAGGATCGAAAAATCTTTACGTTCAGCTACAACCATGAGCGCTCTTGTCAAACCCTCTAGCCTGATTCCCAAAGGATTGCGGGTACAACAGATTAATAATCTCACCCTATTCAAATTTACAGATGAACTGGGCGATCGGATGCAGACGCTTCTTGACAAGAAAAAAGCTGATGATCTCACCCCAGAGGAAGTCCTTGAGCTAGAAGCGATTGGCGAACTCGACCAAATTTTCAGCTACATCAACGCTGTCATTGCCGCCAGAGTAAATGGTCATTCCTAAATCGCTCCACCATATTGTTCGACAACGCGCTAGGTTCCAGTGTGAATACTGTCACTATCCCGAACTCCTCAGTGATGCTCTCACCCTGTTTTTACATTGGCGCAAGTCATGCTATATTATGGGCTGTGGCTCTTCGTTACTTGGCATGATTCGATCAGGGGGCATAAATCGAAGCAATGTCTTTCTGTGTAAGGGTTTTATCCTTTATAACCCCCCTCCATTGCATAACACAAACCGAAGAGCCTAAACTGCTAAAAGCTGAACTTTTTCTGGATCGGCTAGAAGAAATCACAGACCAAGCTTCTGACGGTATTCAGAAAGCCAAGCTTTAAACCGTTCGCAGTACCCAAATCAAACTATCTCTTTCATTTAATCAACTCAAACTACTGGAGAGGCTCATGGTTGAAACTACAACAAAACTCAAAAAGTTTACGATTTTACATTCCAATGATATGCACGGCGACTTTTTAGCGGAGGCTAAAACTGGACAAGGTGGTTTGATCGGCGGGTTATCATTGCTTTCTGGTTATATCAATCAAGTGCGTCAAACGGAAAAAAATACACTTTATGTTATTTCAGGTGATATGCTTCAAGGTTCGATGATTGATACCGAATTTAAAGGCTTATCAACCATGGAAATCATGAATTACCTAGCACCTAATGTAGTGACTTTAGGAAACCACGAATTAGACTATGGCTTTCCTCATTTGCTCTTCTTAGAAAAAATGGCAAACTTTCCTATTGTTAATGCCAACTTGTACATTAAAAAGTACGGTAAAAGGTTGATGAACCCCTATATCATCCTCAATGTAGATGGATTTGATGTTATGTTCATTGGTATTGTCACCGAAGAGGTTCTTAGTGCCTTAAAGCTGGACAAAAGCATTGGTACATTTGTTGGACTAGAAGATGCAGCGGCTGAAGTTGGTAAGATCTGTAATACCTACAAAAATGAAGATATTGATTTGACAATCCTCCTAACTCACATTGGTTTTGAAGAGGATCAAAAGTTAGCGGCTATGTTAGACCCTGAGTGGGGGGTGGACATGATCATTGGTGGACATTCTCATACACTTTTAGAACAGCCTGCCCAAGTAAACAACATTTTAATCACCCAGGCCGCCGTTGGGACTGATCAGATCGGACGTTTCGATATTACAGTAGACGACGATACGAACAGCATTGTCGAATGGAAATGGGAGCTTATTCCTATTAATGATCAGGTAGCTAGTCCTGACGTAGATTTGCAAAATTTTATCAATACCTACAAAGAACAAGTAGATCGCAAGTACAATCGTATTGTTAGCCGTTTAAATCGTAAATTGACTCATCCCGTGCGCGAACAAGAAACTGAGTTAGGTAATTTAATCGCTGATATCTTCTTAGAAATAGATACGATTGATGTCGTGCTTGTCGGTAGTGGTTCCATACGAGGTAAAGAATTAGGGCCTGTGGTCACTCTTGAAGATCTTAAGAAGGTTTATCCGTATGATGGTTCTCTTTATAAAATTAAAGTTACTGGAGCGCAACTGACAAAGGTATTTACCCATTTTCTGCGCCCAGAAAACAGAAAGCCTGGGGAAAGTCAATGTTATCAAATCAGCAAAGGTGTTCGAGTAGTTTATAACAATACTAAGAAAGCAATTGAATCTTTCAGTATTAATGAACAACCTGTAGAGGCTGATCGTTTATATGTAATCTGCGTGCAAGATTATCATTATCAAAATTCGCTGAAGAGTTTGAATCTCACGCCTGAAGAAATAGCTAACGCTAAAGTTGTTACTACTTCAAGCCAAGGTGTTCTTGAAGAATATTTAAGTACTCATCAACTCCTTGACGGTCAGGTGGAAGGACGCTGGACTTTTGTTAACTAGAGTTTATGACTCTACCCAATTCGTGAAGCGTCTGAATGGAAACGAGGAATGTTAAAACATTCCTTTTTATTTTCCGTACAACTTGCTTCCAATTCGTGAAGCGTATGAATGGAAACCAAAAACGCTGCCCGACCCGACCTTCTGTGGGAAAACGATAGCTTGCTTCCAATTCGTGAAGCGTATGAATGGAAACGTGCCACTAAGGCCACGGGTAAAGGGCTGACTGACGGACACAAGTGGGTCAAAACCTGACAAGACAAGGGTTGCCAAAAAGAAAAATATCTGGGTAGATAGGGAAAAAGCAAGAATCCCTACAAGATGAAAACCGAGAACAGA
>NZ_SFBZ01000179.1:0-3527 GCF_007095495.1 Microcystis sp. M_QC_C_20170808_M9Col
TGTTCGGTGCTAGACTGATATTTGAGTAAGCCAGACAGGAGCCAGAAAAAGATATTTATCAGAAAAGTCATGATCAAGCTAGAGGTTTAAAGACTGATCGGGTTCCAATTATTTTTATTAATAAATATTGTACACAATTCATATCAGGTAAGCAAGAGGGCTACGCCACTACTACCAAATCATTACCAACAAACGACTCCCGTGGGACAGTTCCCCCCAAACGCTTTTGGATTATACGATATGCACGGCAATGTCTGGGAGTGGTGCGCCGATACTTGGCACGGTAATTATTATGGTGCGCCGAGGGATGGCAGTGTCTGGACAAAAAATGGGAATGATAATCGTTATCCAATGCGGGGCGGTTCTTGGTCCGACCTTCTGGATAGCTGCCGTTCCGCTTTCCGCCTCAACGACTCCCGCCGCGGCTACGACAGCAGCCTCGGTTTTCGGGTGGTGTGCGGTGCTGGGAGGACCCTGTAACCCTTTTTTCCTTTTTTTCCCTTTTTTTTCCCTCATTCCCTTTTCCGGAATTTTTTTGGGCAAGCTATAGTACAAAAGTATTAGTATCTCTGTAGCCATGTTTTTGCTGGTTTTCTGCCCCGAAACAAGCTATAATGGTCGAAGGGTCAAATTTGAAAATTTTTGCCTCAAACCCTATCTGCGTAAGAACTTCAGGATTTTGTGTCCAGTAGTTTATTTGTATTGTATTGCTTGAACTCAGGCTCTGTAACACTTTTAGCCATAGCTAGTATGTTTGGCTCTTCGTTACTTGTTATGGTTCGATAGGGGGGCATAAATCGACTAAATCCTTATCTGGCAAGAGACTTAATTGATTAGTTCGCTCTAGATAAAAAACAATTGACAAAAATAGCTTATACGGGGGAAGTCCAGCTATACAAGGGCTAGAGCAACTTTTGATTTCAACGACTAGGGTGCGGAATGTGGGTGGTATTTCAAAATCTGGTTGAAAAAAAAATTGAGTCATGCGAGGAAGTTTTGGCTCCATCCATGACTCAATTTTGATATATAGCGTTTCTAGGTTCACTAAATAAGAACTACGTCAAGAGAAACCGCAAAACCAGCTGGAAGGTTTGCTATCTTGGCAAACTCGGTCCCTAAAAATGAAAGTGATCCAGTCCCTGCGTTGTAACTGATCTGACTCAGAGAAGTAGCGCCAAAACCGGATGCGCTAACTTCAATTTTGTCTCCTTGTGTCGAGAAAAAGTCTTGGATAGTATCAACTTTCTCGGAGAGGAAATTGAAGCGGAACTTATCGGCACCAGCACCACCAGTCAGGGTGTCATTGCCAGCACCACCATCGATGGTGTCATCACCCAAGCCACCATTGATGGTGTCATTACCTCCCACTCCAGCTAGGGCATCGGCAAAGCTTGTCCCAACTAAGTTGTTATTGGCTGCGTCACCATCATTGTCAAGAATGGTGGCCGTAGCCGTGCCTGATCCACTAATAGTGTAGCCGACCGGGGCAGTAATTGTGGTGGTGATGGTTTCACCGGGATCACTCAAGAGGTCATCCTTGGTGGGCAGAGTGATGGTAGCTGTGGGGGAAAGTGCCGCAAAGGTGACGCTGCTGGGAGTAGTGCCTGTATAGTCAACACCTGGAGTCGCTGTCCCCCCCAGGGTGTAGTTGACGGTTAAGGCACTGGAGAGGTCGCCGGCGCGGGTGAGGGTAAAGACACTGCTCACGGAACCGGCTTCGTTACCGTCGGTGGTTTTGGCGATCGAGATTGATTTTGTTCCGCTGCTAATACTACCAGTGATAGCGTACTGTCCCAAACTACCGTAGTCGGTATAACCCGTACCTAGAGGATCGCCCTTACCAACCCCATCCACCTTTAAGTAGTAGGTGCCAGCGCCGACGGTGGCACTAATGGAAGCAGCCAAGAAATCCGCTGGGTTAGAGCTCGCCACCAGCACACCCGAAGCATTGTAGAGTTCCGCCAGAATGTCCAGATTCGGACCGCGATTAGAGGGGGTTACGGTCAAACTAATTGGCCCAGCCGCAGTGGTGAAGCTAAAGAAGTCCACATCGGTGTTACGCTCGATAATACCGCTGGAGCTTACCGCCGTTCCAGAGACGGTTAAAGCTTTGGCTGTCGCCAAAGTATTACCCGTGTCATCGACCCTGTAACCAAAGCCATTTTTGGTGGTAATAATAGCCAGGTCATCTTCGGTGTTATTGGCGGCCAGGTACTGCCCCTTACTCCACTGGGTCAGATTCCGATAGTAGCCAGCTCCCATAATTGGAGCCCAGCCCGTTTCCCCACCACCGTGGCCGAGGTAGTACGCTTCCGAAGGAGTGGTTCTGCCGTCGTGACTAAGTCCCAGGGTATGACCCACTTCATGGCTGATGGCCTCAGCCGTGTACTTTTCGTTACCCCCCCCCAGTTCAGCTGTAAAAACAAAGGTGGGCGTATCACTATTCCAGTTGAAGGAGTTTAGATAGGCAACACCGCCAGCACCCGCACCGAACCAGTCATAGCTGCTACCGCCAATGGCGACCCGCACACCCCAGGCCGTATCTGTAGTGCCGCTCTTAATCAAACGATCCAGGGTGGGTTCTTGGGTGGTGACGTTAACATTAAAGGGGCTAAAATCCTCGACGACTCGTTGCCAGATGTATTGAATGCGCTCCAGTTCAGTGGTACTGAAAGCGGTACTACCATCTAGATCAAAGGTGGGAGTAACAATACTGCTCTTCCCAAAGGCAGTATTCCAAAGAGTACCTGTAGTGGTGTGGCCGTTAAAGTCAAGATAGATGGTGTGGTTAGCCCCGGGCAAGCTGTTTAGCGAAAAGGTCTTAGTCAGATCGAGGGACGGTAGGGGCAATTTGTTGAGAGTTTCAGCTTCAGGGACAATCCGTCGAGGATCGACCGGAGGCAAGCTACATTGCGAACAGGTGCAAGGACCCGAAGCCTTTGAATCGCCCCCATGGAGACTACTAAACAACTGGAGGGAATGATCTTGACCAATCCACCCATCTCTGAACAGCTTGCTAACGTCATCCTGTTGATCATGAGCCGGCTGAGATGAGATCAGTGTTCTTGGAAAGGAATCAGCCAGTGTAAAGGTATTAGAGGCAAAGTTGCTCACCGCCGTCCGATCGTTGGCAGGGGAGGCTGAAACCGTAGGAGCCTCCGAGGAGACTATAGATGGGGAGGGGTTAGAGTTCAGGACTCCTAAGGGAGAAGTTTCCTTCGATACAGTTAAATCGTCGGAACCTGTTAAATCAAAGGTGATTGGGGAGGCTCCATCAAAACTCAAAGAATCGGCTAGAGATGACATATCTGTACTAGATAAATCGGAACTTACTTGTGTTGTCTTCATCGAAAATTTTGGGTCTGAAACCCCGCCGTTTTACGGCGGCTTTACTGTTAAATATTAGCCCATTTACGAAATATATGCTAAAATGTGAGACATGGAAAAAGCCTATTCGTTTCGATTTTACCCCACACCAACACAAGAGTCGCTATTGCGGCGCACATTGGGCTGTGTAAGATTAGTTT
>NZ_SFBZ01000018.1:0-9581 GCF_007095495.1 Microcystis sp. M_QC_C_20170808_M9Col
TTTTTGAATAGGTTTTCCTTCAACCATTGGAAAGCTTGTGCGTAAGCTCTCATGCCGTTGAATAATAGCATTAATCGTTTGCTCTAAAATATCAATGTTTAAGCGTCCCGTTAAACGGATGGTTAGAGCTTCATTATAAGCCGAATTTTGCTGATCCATCTGATAGAGAAACCACATTCTCTGTTGAGCAAAAGATAGGGGTAAATCTTCAGTTCGGGCAACGGTATTAATGACCGATTCAAGGGGTTTAGATGGTGTTGCTGCGCTTCTTAAAAAAGTGAGAATTTCTGGTTTTCTTGTGCCGATTTCTTGCTTAATTTCTGGTGTCATCGCCCCTTGGGGAGCTTGATATTTTAACTTATCTTCCTCAAGCCAAAGCTTGATTTCTAAACTATTTAAGTAAGATAAAAATTCTGCGACTTTCATTAATAGTATCCTTTTCCTTAATTGATGTTCTGGTATTTTTGGAATGGGGGTGATGTTTGGCTGAGTTCAGTAGTTCTAACTTGAGCTACTGTTTAGAGATATAATCAACGTTTTTCATAAATTTAAGTACCCTCAAAGACTAAACACTATAGACCAAACAAAAATTATCAATGGTAGGGAGTCGGTGGTTATTGTTAAAATGATTTGCTATGGGAGCAACCGCTTACATACTCCATAAAAAGACTGTTTGGCTATTCATAGCACATTCTGGATGATAAATTTTAGTGATGGATACAATTTTTTACATTTTTTCCAAAATGGCTCTGAAAAGCTTAAATTTTAGTTAGGCTATTTTCATAATTCTCCTTCTTCATAATTTTCTGAGGCTGCTGCCATAACTTTACCACCATGATGCCGCAAAATCTGTTATCGCTTTGAGGAAACGAGGAAGAAAATCGGCGCACCTCATTGCTGTGAAACCTGTATCTCGAAATCTTATCACAGACAAAAAAATTTGTCATGGTCAACGAAATTCGGTAATATGTGGTAGTCTGAGAAGCGCTCACTAGCTTTAGCTATCAAAACAATGGTTACTTGTAGTAAGATAACGAGGGTTAAAAAAGCAGTAGCAGGGGGGCTGAGAAAGCCATCTCTTTACACTGACAGATAAAGCGACGGGAGTATGTTAGCACAACTCAAACACAATAACCTTAAAATTGTCGGGGAGCTTTATATTTTCGCCAATTGCCTTCTACTCCGCCAATCCAGCCAAAATCTAAAATCATTCCAGCAAAATGTCCACAACTCAAATATAAATGCTATATGTCCGCCAAAGTCCCTCAAGATCGATCGACGACTAATATTATCTCCGATGTCAGCAAATTTTGGCACAGTGTCAAGCTGATCGCTGCTCCCTATTGGTATCCTACTGAATCGGGGGGAAGGACTTTTTCCGATGTGATCCAAGCTTGGGCAATGCTCATCCTACTAATCGGGGCAATCCTAGCGGTTGTAGGCTTAAATGCCTTCAATAGCTTTGTTAGTAATTACTTAGTTGATGTCATTCTTGAAAAAAGTGATTTTGATAAATTTGTCAAAACTTTGGTAGTTTTTGCGGTTGGACTGCTCTTTGTCACCCTTTTAGTTGGCTTGCTTAAATTTCTCAGAAAAAGAATCGCCCTGGATTGGTATGCTTGGCTCAATGACTGGATTCTCAACAAATATTTGCATAATCGCGCCTATTACAGAATTAATTTTAAATCCGATATCGACAACCCAGATCAGCGTTTATCCCAGGAAATTGAGCCGATTACCAGTAAAGCTCTCTCCTTTTTTGCCGTTGCCCTAGAAAATGTCCTAGATATGATCACTTTTTTAGTGATTCTCTGGTCAATTTCTTCCTCTGTCGCCATTATTTTAGTCGTTTGGACAATTCTCGGTAACGTCATTGCTATCTATTTTAACCAAGCCTTAAATAAAATCACTCAAGAAGAATTAGAACTTAAGGCTAACTATAATTATGCTCTAACCCACATTCGTAATCATGCGGAGTCAATCGCTTTCTTTGAGGGAGAAAATCAGGAATTAAATATTATTCAGCGGCGATTTAATAAACTCTTAGACAGTGCTAAACGTAAAATTGATTGGGAGAGAGGCACAGAAATTTTTAGTCGGGGCTATCAGGCGGCAATTCAAGTATTTACTTTTGTCATTTTGGGTCCTTTGTATATCAATAGTGAGGGCATTAGTTTCGGACAGGTCGGGCAAGCCTGTTTAGCGGCTAATTTGTTTGCTACGGCACTGGCGGAATTAATTAGTGAATTTGGCACTTCGGCACAATTTAGCAGTTATGTTGAACGTCTATCGCAATTTTCCCAAGCCTTAGAAGAAGTCATTAAACAACCGGAAAATTTAAGCACGATTAAAACCATCGAAGAAAACCAATTTTCCTTTGAAGATGTCACCTTGCAAACCCCCGATTATGAACAGGTAATTGTCGAAAACCTCTCCCTTTCTGTTCAGCCAGGACAAGGTTTATTAATTGTCGGTCCGAGTGGTCGGGGTAAAAGTTCCTTGCTACGCGCAATTGCCGGTTTATGGAATGCAGGAACCGGCCGATTAGTGCGTCCCCCCCTAGAAGAAGTATTGTTTCTGCCCCAACGTCCCTATATAATATTAGGAACCTTGCGAGAACAGTTACTTTATCCCAATCGCAATCAAGAAACCAATGAGATAAAATTAAGGGAAGTTTTACAAGAAGTCAATCTCCAAAATTTACTAAATCGAGTCAATAGCTTTGATACAGAAGAGCCTTGGGAAAACATTTTGTCCCTGGGAGAACAACAACGTTTGGCTTTTGCTAGGGTATTAATTACCCGTCCCAGTTTTACTATCCTCGATGAAGCCACAAGTGCTTTGGACTTAAACAATGAGGAAAATTTATATCGGCAATTGCAGAAAACTCACACAACTTTTATTAGTGTTGGACATCGGGAAAGTCTCTTTAACTATCATCAATGGGTTTTAGAACTCTCTAGTAATTCCCATTGGCAACTGCTTACAGTGGAGGAATATCGCCGACAAAAAGTGAAAGAAATTATTAATATTTCTGTCGATAATTCTCAAGCTAGGCTCGAAGATTTAGCGAATCAGGAAACCGAGGTCAATCCTAAAATCAATTCTGCCGGGGAACCCCCCCCCGAATCGCCAACGACAACAATCTTAACAGAAGTCGAAGAGGGACTTTCCCATGCACAAATGAAGGAATTAAGCGACTATTCCCTTAGTAGCATTAGAAGCAAAGCCAGTCAGGGAAAATCAATTACGGGGAAAGATGGACTGACCTATCGCTATGACAAAGACCCTAAAATCTTAAAATGGCTAAGAGTTTAGCCGATGAGAGACGGGTCAAAAAACAACGTTAAACCATTACACCAACTTAGCTACCCCAAAAATGAATCAAACCCTGGTTAATCAACAACAGTTCTTCCAAGAAATCGTCCAAGATATCGAACAAAATAAAATTGCGATTGCGGCGAAAAAACTGCGTCAACAGGAAGCAGATAGCTGTGAAATTCCGGCTCAGTGGCTCTGGAAAACAGCAGCAGCTTTGGAAACCAACGACTGGAGCATTTTATCAGAAGATTTCATTAATCTGAATTTTATCGGCAAAAATGGTTATTTTCTGATGATTGCTCCCTATCGCATCAATCGTCAGGGAGAACGACAACTCACTTTGAGTGCAATTTACGGAAAAATTCACCAAAATAGTCAACCTTCTATCGAACAACTAGAAAGCTTGACTCGTGAAAAATTTGGCAGTCTAAGACAACCGATTCCCAGAAATTTATCCTTTACTGAAATTGCTAGTTGTGGCACGGTTAAAGGTGAAAAGGGGGAGGCTTTTATCGTTCCCCATAGGTGGACTTTTCCCAATAGTGTTCAAGGACCAGCTTTAAATAATGCCAGTGAGCAAAAACGACGCTTTTCCGGTTCTAGCTACGAATGTATCCGAAAAATTTTTGAGCCAGAAACGGCCGATTTGCTATTAGGACCCCTGGAGGATCAAATTAATGGTGAACGCTATCGCCATCTCGATACCCAATTCCATGAAGCGGGTCATGCTAGTGGGTTAGGATTTGACTTAAAACTCAAAAATAAACTGTTTCAAAACTATACCTATGCCGGAGTCGAGGAGTGGCGCTCAGATAGTTTAGGGTTTGAATTTGCCGATTGTGCTTTACCTGCCGAAGAAGCGGGAAAATTAGTCGCTGTTAATTTCTGCATTCGCTTTGGTTTAGATGCTCACCGTTTAGGGGGTTTAGAAAAAGATGTGGATGTCCACGCTAGTTTGATCAGTTTGGAATATCTCTTGCAAAATGATGCTATTTATCTCACAAAAAATGGTCAATTGGCCCTGCGGAATATCAGTTATCCAGGCTTACTAAAAGCGGTGGAAATGCACCGAACAAAAGCCTTATCTCTAACGCGAAGGGAGTTGAATCTAAATAGTCCAACAGGTCTTTTTGCTCTGTATAAAGTAGAGATTCATCCCGCAACCCAATTAATTTTTCAGGGACTAATTGTAGAGCGCTGCCGAGGAATTTGGTTAGAGTTACAATAAGTACCTAGGGTTTGCTGTTAACCGGCCCGGGGAGGGATGTCAATCAGCCATGAGCATCCCACCAAAGCCTATTGATGGCGATAGGGATTGGGGTCAACTCCTCTGAGTTTCTCGCCACAGCAAGTGCCGGCTCTGGAATATTAGTCGTTGACTCCTAAGTAGCTGTTTGCAATTAAATAGAAGATAGGTTTTGCACTCGATCCCCCCTGCCCCCCTTAATAAGGGGGGTGCCGACAGGCGGGGGGATCTTAGAGTTTTTTACGCCCATCTACTTACACATTTATTTATATATATCGCTAGATAACTAAAATGTGTTAAGCTAGGCGGTAGCATTCTGGGAAATCACGACAGATAGATCAGTCTCTTATTCGTCAGAATCCCTGAACCCCTGATTACCTCTTTCTCCCCCGGTCGATGACAAAACCAATGGCTGAACAACGCTCTGTACTAAAATTTAATGGCATCGATGATCATATTGATCTATCCCACGGATTTCTTGACATCGATCAGAGTATTACCATTACATTTTGGGCAAAAGGGGAAAATAATTTAGCTACAGAAACGACTCTCTTAGAAGCTGTTAATCGGGAAAATAACCGCGTTCTACATATTACCCTGCCTTGGGGCGATCCCGTGAAACCTGCGATTTTTTGGGATGCGGGTAATGAAGAAGGTTTCGATCGAATTGAAAAAAAAGTCAAGCTTAAGGATTATAGTGATTGGACTCATTGGGCCTTTGTCAAAAATGCGACCACAGGCCGAATGTTGATCTATCGCAATGGTATCATTTGGCATCGTGGCAACGGTCATAACCGTGCCTTAATGGGGATTGAAAAAATCATCTTGGGAGCCTCTGTTAATCTCTCTCATTATTGGCAAGGTTGTCTTGCAGAACTTTCTGTTTGGAATCAAGCGCGTAGCCAAGAAGAAATCCAAAAAGCGATGTATCAATCTCCCTTAGTTGATGACCTTGGCTTAGTTACTTATTTATCACTCAATGGCAGTGCCGAGGATCAAACAAGTTATAGCAATCATGGTATTCTTTATGGGACAACCTGGCAACTAGATAGTCTTCCCTCCAAACCGACCTCGATCCCTAAATCAAAAACTCAGACTAGCAGTAAAGCTAGAAGGAGTGCGAAAAGGATAACAATGGTCAACGAAATTTTTAACTCCCTTGAAGAAGAAGAAGTGGTTGAACAGGATGCTCCATCCGAAAATCAAGAACCTTCCCGGGAAGATAATTCAGAATCAATTATAATTGCTGCAGAAGCTGCTCTTGCCAGCAATGAAATTGAGGAGATTAGTGAAACAGCAATTTCTCAACCAGATATCCTCACTTATTCAAACCAGAAAAAACGGTTAATTATTTGTTGTGATGGTTCTTGGGAAGACTCTACCAGTGCTTACCCCACTAATGTGGTTAAATTCGCCGAATCTATTAAGTATATTGCCGAGGATCAAACCCCCCAAATCGTCTTTTTGTCAGGTTCTGGCACCCCCGAAGATAACGAATTTATTAAAAGTTTAGGGAATGAAACTTTTGGCTGGGGCCTTGATCGGATGATTCAAGATGCCTATCGTTTTCTTGTCCTTAACTACAATCCCACAACCGAGGATGAAATTTATTTGTTAGGTTTTAGTCGAGGCGCATATATCGTTCGTTGTTTGGCTAGTTTTATCGATAAATGTGGAATCCTAAAACGCTCTAAGATTAAAGAAATTCCCCTGGCTTATCAACTCTATCGAGACCACACCGTTAGTTCTGATAGTGCCAAAGCTCAACAATTCCGTGCCGCTAATGCTAAAAAAATTGAGACAGAAAAGGAAGATTTTCAAGATCGTATTCCAGTCAAGATGTTAGGTTGTTGGGATACAGTTGGCAATTTTGGTATTCCTGATTTAACTCCTTGGTTTCCCCTGGCTAAGTTTTATCATAAAA
Organism: Microcystis sp. M_QC_C_20170808_M9Col; assembly: GCF_007095495.1. Taxonomy (NCBI): domain Bacteria; kingdom Bacillati; phylum Cyanobacteriota; class Cyanophyceae; order Chroococcales; family Microcystaceae; genus Microcystis; species Microcystis sp. M_QC_C_20170808_M9Col. The sequence continues at coordinate 6,492 of NZ_SFBZ01000018.1, forward strand.
AATATGAATTTAGTAATACAAAATTAAGTCCGATTATCCAGAATGCTTTTCATGCTGTTGCCATTGATGAAAAACGTAAAAACTTCCCTTATACTCCGATCAAAGCCAATCCAGAAAATCCCGAACAAGTTGTTAAAGAAGTTTTATTTGTGGGTGAACATACCTGTCTAGGTGGTGGCAAAAAAGAATATCAAGGACTTTCCGATTACCCGTTACAATGGATGATTAATCAAGCCAAAAAATTGGGATTAGAGTTTGACTCAACCACCTCTGAATCTGAGGAATTCCAAATTAAACTAGACCCGACCATCAAGTTCGATAATACTGTTAAAGGATTGTCGTCCTTAGGAGGTGAGCAATGGCGATATTTCAATACAAAAGTTGTCACTGTTCATCACAGTGTGGTAAAACGATTAAAGGCTTTTTCCGATTATCGTCCCAAAAGTCTCGAACCTTTTCTTCAAGCTTTACTTGACGACGATCAACAGACAGATTAACCTTGCTTTAGAATTAAACTAATCCTTCGCTAGAAATTTGAGGTGATTTTTATGGAACTCGATAACATTATCAAAAAAGTGGCAGGTACTTATTTAGCTTCGGCTATTATTGCTGTCATCGTGCTAATTCTGACCCTCGGACAACCCTTTGTAGTTTTTCTGGGTATTGGAGCGATGGGGTTGGTTACTGTGCTAGGAGATGCGATTGCTCAGTACGGAATTGAAGCGGTTCTAAATGCTTTTTACACTGAGCGAAGTAAAAAAGAATCCCTGGAAACACTTTTGGCTGAAATTGATGCTTTACCTCTGACTGATGACCTGAAATTAAAAACCAAAAAACACTTGACTGACCATCAAGAACAGACAGTAAAGCAGCAAGAAACTGTAACTGAGCCAACTCCTGAAAGTCCTCAAACAGTTGTTATTGAAAATGAACCAGTTATTGAAAATGAACCAGTTATTGAAAATGAACCAGTTATTGAAAATGAACCAGTTATTGAAAATGAACCGGTTGTTGTTGAAGTTGAAAATGTTTAATTAGGTATTGCTCCCTCTTGCAATAGCTGGGGGCAGCGGATGATTATTGCTAAGTATTGAGGAATTTTTTGGTCTAAGATAGCTATGCTAAATAGGAACTCTCAACATCTGATGACCTATAAAAAAATTGCCATTTATGAGCAAAGCTATCAACTTCCTGTTTTTAAAAATAGATACTTAAAAAATTTTCAGAAAATCATCAAGGAACGTCGGAAATTAATTCAAGAAGGAGTTCGCTACCATTACTATTTTGGTAAGATTATTAAACGAAAAGAAAAAATCACTCAACAAGAAATCTTGATCGAGACTCAGTTATTAATTAAAGACTATAATTTATTAATTAATGGACTAGAAATATATCAAGACGGATATTATCGTTTTTTACTCCAACTCAGTGACAATCTCAAAATTTTATTTTCCCAAAAATATCAAGAATTGAAAATCTTAGACTACGAGAGAATAAAGTTAGAAATTAAAAATAATAATAATCAAAATATTCTCAATCAACTCAAGCTAGAAAAACAGGAAAATTTTCGGGCAATTTTGCTACTGGGAAAAACATCTTTTTTGATGTTGAGAAAAACTAAATTACTAGGGGAAGGAGTTCAGAAATTAGCCGAGGATACTCAAAAGCAGAAAAAAATTGTGCAAGCAATTATTCAAGAACTCAAAATTTATGAGGAATTAAATCATTATCAACTCAAATCTCAACGAGTTCGCCAAGAAATTGCGGATCTTGCCCAAAATGCGATTAATTTTGAAAACTACTTACAGGACTATTTTGCTCCTTTTCAATTATTAATAGAAGAAGTGATTAAGGTGGATGAAGAATTTTATGCAACAGTTGGAGAAATTAAGTATTTGGTAGATAATATTTTTCCACCTCAGCCTGCTCTCTTAGAAACGTCAGATTCAGCCATAAATTCTGAGTTTTTGCTAAATTTTATGGCGACTGGTTACGAGAAAGAAGCAAGGTTAAAAGAGGCTTTTTCCTCGGATCAATTTAATGATTACTTATTCAATGAAAGTGAATGGTCAGAACAATTTATTTCCCTAGAAAAAACCATCAATAAATTATCTCATCATTTAGCAGAACAAGAGGCTTGTCAAAAAGACACTATCCCCAAAACTCCCCTAGCAATAGTTGTCTCTCAATTCACTCAAAACAATATTCACAAATCTTCTACTTCTAAAAATCCCCAGACTTCCCCAAATATCTTAACTCAAGAATCGGCTGATATTGATTATAATCAATTACAAGATTTGCTAAGAAAGCAACAGTGGCAAGCGGCTGATCGCCAAACAACCAAGCTACTATTGAAAATCTTGCGTAAGACCTACTGGAATGAGGTTTATCCTCAAGATATTGCTCAATTACCTTGTTCGGATCTGAAAAAAATTGATCAACTTTGGCTTCATTATAGTCATGGTCATTTCGGTTTTAGTATTCAGCAAGCCATTTTCTCTAGTCTCGGTGGTTTAGTGGATTATGAAACCCAAAAGAAACTTGGCGATCGCCTAGGTTGGCGGAAGGAAGGTCAATGGCTCAATTATGAGCAACTAAACTTTGAATTAGAGCCGAATTCTCCCCTCGGTCATTTACCCGTTCATTGGTTGATTTTTGAAGAAAATCTTTGTTACCCATCTGCGGAAGCTTCTGACAATCAAAACTCCCTGGCTTTCTGGAGAGTTGGCAATTGGTTATTGTGGCAACTTCACCTCGTTTTAAGCAAAATTCAAGCCTGTGGAATTATTCCTCTGTCTGACTTTTAAAGTGATTATAGCGTTTCCCAATCTCATGAGGTACACCAAAATCTTAACTCCCGAATCCTGAATCCTGAATCCTGAATCCTGAATCCTCAAAACCTAAGACTCTGTACCTCACAACTATGGGAATTGCTATATCTAAGCTGTTGACTATCTAAATTACTCGTTAATTAGGGTCTGCTGAATAAATCTAAAAACCTTGTTGGATAAGACTTTTGGACTTTTTTCCCCTCAAAAAGTGCCAGCCATTGCGGGGATCGGGGGAAAATTCAGGTACTTTTTCCCTGAA
>NZ_SFBZ01000180.1:0-9141 GCF_007095495.1 Microcystis sp. M_QC_C_20170808_M9Col
AGACATCGATAATTTTTTGGCGAAAATCTACGGAATAGGGTCTCATAGGAAGCTGGTAAGTTCTATTATTTGTCTATTTGCTTTCCATTGTACCTCATAGCTCCAAGAATTGCTATATTCCCCTACTGGATAGCTATACTGTCGTCCATTTTGCCACCCATGCAGCCTTTGTGGTGGGAACTCCAGAACAGTCTTTTATTCTGTTTGGACATGGGACAGTTGTGACTCTACAAACAATGAAAAACTGGCGGTTTAAAAATATTGATTTAATTGTTTTGAGTGCTTGCGAGACAGGTTTAGGGGGTAATTACGGCACAGGAATCGAAATTTTAGGGTTAGGATATCGACTACAAACCGCAGGTGCAAGGGCAGTTATTGCCTCTTTATGGAGTGTTGACGATGGCGGTACACAAGCTTTGATGAATGCTTTTTATGCTGCTTTGAGGACGGGTAAATTGAGTAAAGCAGCGGCATTACAACAGGCACAAATTGCCTTGATTACCAGTAATAACCCAACCGATGAGCAGCGGCGTGGTAGTATTAGAATAGAACCTATTGAAGGAGTGCCATCGGACGTAGCAAATCGCCTCAGCCATCCCCGTTACTGGGCGCCTTTTATTCTCATTGGCAATGGATTATAATCAGTTATCAGTTATCAGTTATCAGTTGTTAGTTATCAGATAAATCTTTAAAATCCTGCTCAAAAATGCTATGATCAGTTTGTAGTTGCGCTTTAGTACCCCACTCTCAAGAACAATTCTCAATCATGACAGTCCAAGATATTACAATTGCCAAAATTCGTCAACTTCCAGAGTCATTAGTTGAAGAAGTGAATGACTTTATTGATTTCCTTACCTTAAAGTACAATCAGCAGTTTTCTGATTTCGTAGAAATCGCAGAATCTGATTTTTCAGATTATTTGTCAAATCTAGAAGATTATGAGGAAAAATTAGCTCGTGGCGAAATCAAATGGTAGCGTTATTCGTGGTGATGTGGTTTTGTGCGACCTCAACCCCGTCATTGGCACAGAACAGTCAGGAATTAGACCTGTAATCATCATACAAATTGATCGAGCTAATGGCGTAAGTCCTCATACTATTATTGTGCCATTAACCACTAAAATCCGGCGCAAACTACTTGATTCTCATGTTTTTATTCCAGAAGGTATAGCAGGTTTAAGTCAAGATTCAGTAGCACTGTGCGAGCAAATTAGAGTCATAGATAAGTCAATAATTATTCGAGTTATGGGACATTTAGACAATCCTTATCTCGAAGAATTAGAAACAGCGTTAAGAACAATTCTAGGTTTACTTTAAGAAAATCACTATTCTAAGTATTCTAAGCCTATGTCTAATTCATCTCTAGAACAAGACCTAAAAACTTATCAAGATTTGATCGCCATTCTCCAAGAGCATACTACACCAACAGAAGCCGAAATTCTTAATATTTTACTAGCCCGCGATCGCATTCAAACTAAGCTAACAGAAACCTATTTAATCCCTGATAATATCCTAAATATTCTCCAAGAATTAGACAATATTCTTAGAAAAAAACAAGCCACAATCGCCCCAACAATCGCCAAATTACGTCCCGATTTTAATCCCGATACTAAAAATTGGTGGTGGCTACTTGAAGTCCCTAAAATTGATTCTCCTTGGCATAAATACGATTTATTGACAAATGGAGCTTCTGTTACTTTCTTGACAATTTCTTTAGGATTAATTGGTGAAATTGGCTCTCGGTTTCTTTCAGGGGGAAGCGATATTTTGGGAGGTGTTTTAGTCAGTTTTCAAAGTATATTAACCTTACTTGCCGCAGGAGGAGTCTTAACTAAAACTGGACAAGAAACTGGAAAAAACTTACTGACACGCTTTGGGATTCAAGAACAATACTGGCAGGAAATTGGCGCTGGTTTATCTTTTTTATTAATGCTGAGTATTTGGGGATTAAGACTCTCTTTACCAACTGTAGCCACCTGGTATAATCATTGGGGTTGGAGTCATTATGAAAAGGGAGATTTGAGCAGTGCAGAAGAAGATTATCAACGAGCCTTGTCTTTGAATCCAGATGACGCTGAGGCACATTTTAACTTAGGATTACTCTACGAAGAATTACAGGATTTTGCTTCAGCTAGAAAAGAATATATATTAGCTATACAAGGAGGAGAAATAACTACCGCTATTAATAATCTAGCTCGATTACATATTCTCAATAAAAATTATCCTGCTGCTGTTCACCTCTTACTTAAAGCCCAATCTGAGGCAAAATTAGATCAAGAAACCCAATTTGCTATCTGGAAAAATTTAGGTTGGGCGAGGCTAAAACAAGGAGATATTCCAGGGGCAGAAACAGCTTTATCAGAAGCGATTAAATTAGATAAAAATAGTGCTGCCCCTCATTGTTTACTAGCGCAGGTAAGAGAAGCCCAAAATAACCAAACAGAGGCATTAAAAGAATGGGAAACCTGTAATCAATACGCTAACAGCTTAAATCCTGACGAAGATAGCTGGAGAATACAAGCACAACAATGTCTAGCAAACCGGGAGAAACAAAAATGCTCACCAAAACCCAACTCATCCTATTAGGATTAACCACAGGAATGCTGACCCTATTTTTAGAAAGTGCTAAAGGGATAGCCTTGCCTGCTAGAATTGAATCAACAACTGGTATCGTCAAGCTAAAAAGACAAAATTGGACTGAATTTAAACCCGTTTCTATTAATACAGAATTAAACAAAGGCGATCAAATTTTTCCTCTTCAGGGTGTTAGGGTGACAGTATTATGTCCCGATTTACAACAACGCCCAGTTAGTTCAGGTGTACCCTCTGGACTAAAGACAATTTGCCCCATCTGGGAAGCGTTAAAAGCCAAAAATCCCCCACCCCCGGGTTCTTTAGGAGGAACAAATGCACTCATTCCCTATCTCATTTCACCCCGTCACACCCTGATACGGACAGATACCCCCATTTTGCGCTGGAATGAAGTTTCCCAAACGAGATATTACACAATAAAAGTTATGGATTCACAGGGGATTATCTGGGAAAAGCAAGTTTCTCAAACCCAAATTTCCTATCCCGGAACACCAGTTTTTCAGCCTGGTATTCCTTATTCTGTGACAATTCAAACCGATGGGGGACAGTCTTCCGAGCAAGATAAAGCTTCTAAAATAGAATTCATCAGGTTACATTCCTCAGAAGTTGCAACTATACAGGCCGAAGTTAATAAAATAGAACAATTAAATATAAATAAGCAAACTAAAGCATTAATATTAGCCGATTTTTATGGAACTTATACCCTACCAACTTCAACTTTTAATAACTATGTTTTATCTTCCCAATCCCTAGCAACTTATCATCTTACCAGTGAAGCGATTACTATTCTAGAAACTACCATAAAACAGGGTCAAAATTCAGCCATCATCGAGAGAAACTTAGCTGATTTGTACTGGCAAATTGGCCTGGCTAATCTAGCTACCAATCATTATCTTAAAGCGATAGAATTAGCTCAGATACCAGAACAATTAGAAGAAAAAACCTTGGCTCAATTTGGTTTAGGAGAAGTTTATGCCGCTTTAGGAGATAATAATCAAGCCAAGATTTGGTATAGTAAAGCCAGAGAAGGTTATCTAGCTTTAGGCGATTCTGCAAGGGCTAACTTTGTGATTCAATTAATAGAAAGCTTGCCTTAAGTTAAAAAAAGAGTAGTCTAGCTGTTGCGGGTTTTGTCTTGAGCCAACTTCTCGGGTTGTCGCCCCAAGTCGGGGTATCCAAGAAGACTGGCACCCCAGGAGCATCAGCTAACAGAGCTTGTAAGTAGGTAGGCGTTAAAAATTATCAGATGACTCCCTTATTAAGGGGGATCCCCCCGCCTATCGGCACCCCCCTTATCAAGGGGGGCAGGGGGGATCGGCACCCCCCTTATCAAGGGGGGCAGGGGGGATCGAACCTAAAATCCATTTTTAATTTAATTATAACCAGCTACTTAGCCGCTTGTTATCACCCTTCCAGAAGTCCAGGAAGAGCGATAACCCGAAACTCTCGGCAACGGACAAAACCCTTTCAAGTCGATCAATGGCTAGGTGGGGTGAAGACCATCAAACCCGACAGCAACCCCGAAAATCGTGTCAGAATAGATCAGTGTAGTCACTGATTATCTTTGAGAAAAATATTTATATGTTAGGACGGGACAGCTACGATTTAATCATTGTCGGGGGCGGTATAGTCGGAACCACCCTAGCGGTGGCCTTAAAAAATACAGGATTAAATATCGCTATGATCGAGGAACGTCCCCTAGAGGTGGCCGCCTCCCGTCGTCAAGCTTATGCCCTCTCGCTGATGTCCAGCCGGATTTTTACAGGCTTGGGTATCTGGGATAAAATATCGCCCAGTATCGGTAAATTTCGTCATATTCGCCTTTCTGATGCCGATTTTCCGATTTTTGTCCCCTTTGTGGTCGATGAGCTAAAAACCGATTATTTGGGCTATGTGGGCGAACATCAAGTGATTTTAACCGCCCTGCACAAGGCCAGCCAAGATTGCGATCGCATTGACTGGTTATCCCCTGCTAAAGTGTTAGAAGTGGAGTACGGAGCAGAAATAGCGACTGTCACCCTGGAAGAAGCTGGTCAAACCCGAAAAATCACCACAAAATTAGTCATCGGGGCCGATGGAGCCAGATCCGCTATCCGGCAAGGGGCGCAAATTAAAACCAAAGGTTGGAAATATTGGCAATCCTGTGTCGCTTTCACCATTAAACATCAACTCGATCGCAACGATACCGCCTTTGAAAGATTTTGGCCCACCGGTCCGATGGGCATTTTACCGCTCCAGGGTAATCGCTGTCAGATCGTTTGGACAAATCCCCATGGGGAAGCGAAAAAACTGCAAGAAATGCCCGAAGCGGAATTTATCAAGAAATTAGAGGCATATACGGGGGGATTACTGGGAAAACTAGAATTAGTTAGCCCCCGCGCTCTCTTTCCCGTACAGTTAATGCAGAGTGATACTTATGTTAAACCCCGACTGGCTTTAATTGGTGATGCCGCTCACTGTTGTCATCCCGTCGGTGGTCAAGGTTTAAATTTAGGCATTCGCGACGCAGCCGCTTTAGCGCAGGTATTAAAGGAAGCAGTAGAAAAGCAAGAAGATATAGGAGCGCTTTCTACCCTAAAATCCTACGAAAAATGGCGTAGATCGGAGAATTTAGCGATTTTAGGCTTCACGGATTTTCTAGATCGCCTGTTCTCCAATAACTGGCCGCCTATCGTTGTCATCCGTCGTCTCGGATTGGCAATTATGCGCGGTTTCCCCCCGTTGAAATTGTTTGCCCTGCAATTAATGACGGGACTAAAAGGACGTATTCCCCAATTAGCCAGGACTTGCTGAATAAATCTAAAAACCTTATTGGGTAAGACCTTTAGACTTTTTGTCAATCAAAAAGTACCAGATATGGGAGTGATCGGGGGGAAAATTCAGGTACTTTTTCCCTGAAAATTAGGTAATTGGCCACGGCGGTTCGACAAGCTCACCGTCCACTCGACTGAGCTTCGCCGAACGTCCTCAAAACTGGTAAAACTCTACACCCTACACCCCACACCCCACACCCCACACCCCACACCCTGTCCCCACGAAAAACTTTTTCAGCAAGCCCTAGCTAGATAGCCGGCCACTAATTCCGGGGATGGGGGAGAAAGGAAGAAAAAAAAGCTTGCAAAATGCGGCGATTATCGCTATGATGGTTAAGGTTCAATATCGGGGCGTAGCGCAGCTTGGTAGCGCACTACTTTGGGGTAGTAGGGGTCGTGGGTTCGAATCCCGCCGCTCCGATTGCAGGAAAACAGAGAGTCAGGTAGGGATGCACCTAATCCCTACTTTGTCCTGTTTACTCGGAATTTTCTTAATTTATCAGCCTTTCTGATCAAGTTAGTTCACCATTAGGATCACTGCTCTAGTCGAAAATGTCTCATCAAATATCAGCTTACGGTTCCTGGAAATCGCCGATTACTTCCGATCTAATTGTGGCAGAATCGATTAGTCTTGGTGGTGTAACTGTAGATGGAGAAGATATTTATTGGTTAGAAGGCAGACCACAGGAAAAGGGGCGAAATGTTTTAGTTAAATTAAACCCCGACGGCACAACCACAGACATCACTCCAGGGCCTTTTAATGTGCGAACTCGTGTCCATGAATACGGGGGAGGTTCCTATCTAATTGTTGCCGGAATTATCTATTTTTGTAATTTTGCTGACCAAAGAATTTATCGTCAAACTGCTGATAGTTTACCCCAACCTCTGACCCCAGAAAATTCCTGTCGTTATGCGGATTTAATTCTCGATGAATTTCGCAATCGTTTAATCTGTATTTGTGAAGATCATAGCCAAAAAGATCGAGAACCAGTTAATAGTATTGTCAGCATCGATGTGGATACAGGAAACATAGAAACTTTAGTATCAGGCGATGATTTTTATACCTCTCCTCGCTTAAGTGCCGACGGTTCTCGATTAGCTTGGATTAGTTGGAATCATCCTAATATGCCCTGGGATAGTTCTTTTCTCTGGGTGGCGGATATTAATAATCTTTATTTGAGTAATATTCGGGTCATTGCTGGTGGTGAAAATGAGTCGGTGTGTGAACCGCGCTGGTCCGCCGATGAACAGTTATATTTTACCAGCGATCGCAATGATTTCTGGAACTTTTATTGCTTTAAACACGATGAACAAATCGAACCAGTTATCGAACCAATTGATGCTGAATTTGCCTACCCTCATTGGGTTTTTGGTTTATCTAACTACGGCTTTGCTGGGGAATCCCAGATTATTTGTAGCTATACAAAAAATGGTCGTTGGTATTTAGGAAGTATCGATACTGTTAATCGAGAATTCCAAGAAATTATTACTGCTGATACTAACATTTCTTCCCTACAAGTTAGCGATAACAAAATAGTTTTTATTGGCGGTTCTTTCAGGGAAGTAACGGCGGTTGTCTCAATGGATTTAGCCACAGGAACTAGAGAAATTCTCAAATCTTCTAGTAATTTAACTGTTTCTAGCGATTATTTCTCGATTCCGGAAATGCTCGCTTTTCCCACCAGTAAGGGACTAACGGCCTATGCTTGGTATTATCCCCCCAAAAACCCCGATTATACCGCCCCCAATGGCGAATTACCGCCCCTTTTAGTCAAAAGTCACGGTGGACCGACGGCTGCGGCCACCTCTAGTTTAAGTCTGCGGGTGCAATACTGGACCAGTCGCGGCTTTGGCTATCTAGATGTCAATTATGGCGGTAGTACGGGTTATGGTCGTCAATATCGTCAGCGTTTGCTGGGAAATTGGGGAATTGTCGATGTGGAAGACTGCATCAACGGGGCAAAATATTTGGTTAATCAGGGATTAGTCGATGGGGAAAGATTGGCAATTTCCGGAGGCAGCGCCGGTGGTTATACAACTTTAGCGGCCTTAACTTTTCATGATACTTTTAAAGCAGGAGCTAGTTATTACGGAGTTAGTGATTTAGAGGTTTTAGCCAACGATACCCATAAATTCGAGTCGAGATATTTAGATAAATTGGTGGGACTTTATCCTCAAGAAAAGGAAATTTACTATCAGCGATCGCCTATTCATTTTACCGCTCAGTTATCCTGTCCAGTGATCTTTTTCCAAGGTTTAGAAGACCGAGTGGTTCCACCCAATCAAGCGGAAATGATGGTAGAAGCTTTAAAAGCGAAAGGTTTACCCGTCGCTTACGTTCCCTTTGCGGGAGAACAACATGGATTTCGTCAAGCTGAATCGATAAAACGAGCATTAGATGCAGAATTTTATTTTTATTCCCGTCTCTTTGGTTTTACTCCTGCTGATAATTTAGAACCCGTAGAAATTAAGTAGTCGTGCCAAATTAATTTCCTAGGTTCGAGAGGCGCTGAGGCCAATTCAAGTCTGAATTGCATCACTGTCTGAGGCGAATTACCATTGTTGCACAAGTAATTATATTTTCTAGATTGTTATAGTTAGATCTTTGTTTTTCAATATAACTGAACTTCCACCGTATGAATATACTAGCTATGGCTAAAAGTCTTGCTATGGCTATTATACAGCAAGCTGTCTAGCCACATCGTCACCCCGTCAGGATCGGACTATACCAAATTTCATGATCACCTTTCCCTACTCTTTCAAAATAGCAATTTGCCTCTAATAATCGTTTTTTTAACTCAGGAGTAAAAGATTTTGCCATTAGTTTAAGCTACTTCAATCCTATCGCTCAGTTGATTGATTTCACTCAGGTATCTTGTGTAGGTACGAGTCTGGTTAGGGTTGTCCCAGAAAAATCGGAACTCAACGCTATTGCTACCCCTCTCCTGAAGATCAATTGCAGTGTCTTCATGATTTTCCTTGTTCCAAGAGTTTTTGTAGTTGCTCTAGGGTAGCATCTTTGCGCAGCAGGCGATCGCCGTTTTTGCTCACAATCAATACCCGTTCGCTCTTCGGGGTTTCAGGAGAGTCAAGCATTTTTCGCTTTAATTGGTACAATTTCTCGGCGATAGCGATTGTTCCGCTAATAATGCCGATGATGGTGGCGATGGTGGCAAGGGTTCCCTCTCTCTCCACTTCGGAGATAACTTCGTAGCTGCCCTGCACCCCTTCCATCTCTGACGATGTCCTGAGCAACGTTGATAGCATCGGCTCCTTGAATTTCTATCTGCCTCAGTTTTGTTCCTCCTGTAAGTACCCTGTTCAATTTCTAGTCCAACAGCCGGTAAACTCTTTCTTTTAAGCTCGCTTATTAAGCTGACGTGGAGATGCTGAAAGGGAGCATCTTGCTTTTCCAAATAAGTTTTTGGACAATTCACAGTAAATATCTACAGATTTGACCGTTGGGCGGGTCTAGGCTTAACCATAGTCTCTGTCTCGGTTTCAGGCTTTTCTTCTCATTGTAACTATCTTAGATTGTTGACATCCTCACCGCCGTGAACGGACGGTGATTCCCAAACCTCACGATTTAGGTTTCTGCTTCTTTCCCGAAGGATTTTTCGCACCTGCCTTAACAGATTTACTCTGTTCTGGTCTTATGGTCGCTCGACAGACTGACACCGCAAGCCCTGCGGCCAAAATATTTTTACTAGCGTTAATATCTCGGTCATGGTGAGTCC
>NZ_SFBZ01000181.1:0-8487 GCF_007095495.1 Microcystis sp. M_QC_C_20170808_M9Col
CTGAACAAAACCCCCTACTATCTGTTGTCAAGGTTCAGTTTTTAGCTTGGTTATCGCTTTTTCCATTGTAGCTTAAAGCCGTCCTAAAAGGACGGGGTTTTAACCCAAATTTTCGATAAAAGATTTTGTTAACAAAGTGTTGGTCGAGGAAATCTCCTTGATCTACATTGATGAAGAGGGAGTAATTTTAAATAATTAACAAGGCGCTCCGTCCCTCAAAATTCGATTTTTCGAGGTAGCCTAGACATAACGCCTTGGTTATTGGCTAAAATTAAACTTTTTTTGCCCATCAATTTAAAAACTTGCGTTTTTTTGATCATCTTAGCCTAGAGGACTGAGTAGTATGAGTTACAGCAAAGTTGATTTGTTAATTTTGTCCATCAGTGTAATCTGGGTTAAATCTCTCACTTTTTCCCGTTATCAATTACTCAAGGGGTAGCTCGATCAATTGGACTTATTGAGAAAATCTTCGCACTAATTGAGAGTAAACCAAGGTTTGATCAGGGTTTCAGGCGGTGCAATGCTGAAGTAAATCTATTTTTCGAGGTACCCCCAAGAGGATCGATAACCACTGATTCCGAGCCAGTAATGATACACTAGGCATGATTTAATTACAAACCTCGATCGCAAAAGGAAATAAACATCGATGAAAGCCATGATTTTGGCGGCAGGCAAAGGAACTCGTGTCCGTCCGATTACCCATACGATTCCCAAACCCCTGATCCCGATTTTACAAAAGCCGGTGATGGAGTTTTTATTGGAACTGTTGCGACAGCATGGCTTTGATCAGATCATGGTCAATGTTAGTCATTTAGCCGAAGAAATTGAGAGTTATTTCCGCGATGGTCAGCGTTTTGGGGTGCATATCGGCTATTCTTTCGAGGGTAGAATCGAAGAGGGCGAGTTAATCGGTGATGCCCTAGGATCGGCGGGCGGTTTACGACGAATTCAAGATTTTAATCCCTTTTTTGACGATACTTTTGTGGTTCTCTGTGGTGATGCGCTGATCGATCTTGATTTAACCGCAGCCGTTAAATGGCATCGGGAAAAGGGAGCGATCGCCACTATTGTCACCAAAACCGTCCCCAGAGAGGAAGTATCCAGTTATGGGGTGGTAGTTAGCGACGAGGAGGGACGGATTCTCAGTTTCCAAGAAAAACCGGCCATCGATGAAGCTTTAAGTACCTGCATTAACACGGGTATCTATATTTTTGAGCCAGAAATCATTGATTTTATTCCCCCTAATAGTAAATACGACATCGGGGGCGAGTTGTTCCCCCAATTAGTCGCTAAAGCTGCGCCTTTCTACGCTTTAAACATGGATTTTGAATGGGTGGATATCGGTAAAGTCCCCGACTACTGGCAGGCAATTCGCGGGGTGTTATCCAGGAAAATTAAAAATGTTGCTATCCCCGGCATCGAAGTCAAACCGGGCATCTACACGGGCTTAAATGTGGGGGTAAACTGGGATCGAGTCGATATCACCGGACCTGTGTATATCGGGGCAATGACGCGCATTGAAGACGGGGCGAAAATTGTCGGTCCGAGTATGATTGGCCCAAATTGTTGGATTTGTGGCGGCGCAACAGTGGATAATAGCGTTATTTTTGAATATTCTCGCCTCGGTTCAGGGGCGCGTTTGGTGGATAAGTTGGTCTTTGGGCGCTACTGTGTTGATAAAACCGGCGCGGCGATCGATGTGGAAGCGGCAGCCTTGGATTGGTTGATTACCGATACCCGCAAGGTTCCCCCAGAATTTGATCACCCTAAACATCAGGCAATTCGTTCTTTATTCAATGGCAAGTAGGCAACACCGCAACGGGGAACTTTTTACTTGATAAGTACCTAAGCAAAATTAATTACACATATCTAACCACTCCTTGCATGAGTGCCTTTTGCCTTTTGCCTTTTGCCTATCCTAACCAAGACATTAATTTTGCACGACTACTTATCATGTTTGATTCTCCTGTTGATCTTCTCATTCTCTCTAATGGCCCAGGAGAAATATCTACATGGGTGCGTCCAGTTGTCAAGAGATTGCGACAAAACTTAACAGAAGATCGATCGCTGTTGCGGATTTCGGTGATTCTTTCCCCTTGTACTCATTCTATGGGGGCGGAAACGGAAGTAGTTAGGAAATATCCGGAGGTCGATCGAGTCCAGTCGCCAGAAAACTTCTTTAATTTTCTTTTCTGGGGAAAAACCGCCGATAATTGGGATTGGCACCCCAAGGGCATCGTTTTATTTTTAGGGGGCGATCAATTTTTTGCCCTCACCATCGGTAAACGTTTGGGTTATCGCACCGTTATCTATGCGGAATGGGAAGCGCGTTGGTATCGGGGGATCGATCGCTTTGCCGTGATGAATACAAGTGTATTAAATAATATTCCCCAACAATATCAGCATAAATTTACCGTTATCGGCGATTTAATGGTGGATTTGCCCAATGCTATCACCCCTGATGACGCTACCTTAATTGCACTTCTCCCTGGTTCCAAACCCTCGAAATTAGCTCAGGGTGTACCCCTAACCCTAGCCATTGCCGAAAAGATACACGCGCAGGATCCCCGGACTAAATTCTTAATTCCCGTCGCTCCTACCCTAAATTTAGCTTATTTGGCGAAATTTGCCGATCCTAGCTCTAATCCGATGATCACTAAAACCGGTTGGAGTGCTGCCAAATTAAAAAACGGCGAAAAACCCTATCTAGAAACAGATAAGGGGGTAAAAGTTGACCTAATTACCGATTTTCCCGCCCATAACCAGCTTTCTCGCTGTCATTTAGCTTTAACGACGGTGGGTGCTAATACTGCCGAATTAGGGGCGCTGGCAATCCCGATGATTATTTTACTACCGACTCAGCAACTAGACGCGATGAGAACTTGGGACGGTTTACCCGGTTTATTAGCCCAACTGCCGGGGGTGGGTTCTTTATTTGCTAAGATAATTAATCTCTATATGTTGCGGAAAAAGCGTTTATATGCTTGGCCAAATATTTGGGCCGGTGCCGAAATTGTTCCGGAATTATTGGGGGAATTACAACCAGAAGAAGTGGCAAATATGGCTAGTTCTTGGTTAGAAAATCCCCAACAATTAGAGGCTATCCGGCAAAAATTGCGGGCAGTGCGCGGACAAGCAGGAGCAGTGGATAAGTTAGTATCTATTATTGCTGAACAACTGTCTAGTTTCTAATCAATTAGAGAATTAAGCTTGTTGGTAGAGGGGATCAATTTCGATTAATTTATTAACAGTTTGATAAAATTCCTGCTGATAAAATTCCCTTTGATTGCTGTCGCCAGAATTAATTAATTGTTCTTGACAGTAGCGACGATATTCCATTAAACTAATTTTTTCCATAGCTATAATAGCATCTTTGATCTGTTCTTCTGGCTGCAAAATTTCCTGACTGGTATGTTCATTTAAGTGAAATAAAGAATTAAAATCACGGTTTTTGTCTGTGGTGATCATCAATAAATGATTCTGTAAAGCTGACATCAAATCTCTTGGTTTAGTAATTTGGGTTTCTAACTCTAGAATTACTTGCCATAACCAACGATAATCCGGGAGATTAAAAATTAAATCTTTTTCATCCAAAGATTCTAAAATTCTTTCCCGATATTCAGGATAATGGAGATAGATTAATAATAATAACCATTCGGCTTTTTCCGAGCTATTTTTTTCGGATTTATCTAAAATATTTTTCCTCTTGATTGCCAGAGATTTTCCCTGAGGTTTATTAACCTGCTTTGAGAGATTTTTTAAAATATAAGGCAAACGAGTGGCATCTTTTTGAGCCAAAATTTCAGCACAATAATCTAGATAAAAAGTGCGTTGATTGCTATCGATTAACTTTTGCAGTAAACTCACCATACTATTGGCTACTTGTTGAAAATGTAGTCCCTGTTTTAAATCTTTATTAACCAACATTTGCGAGATTTGCCAATCAATCCAAAAAGGAGATTTTTCGATTAGTTCTCGATAACTATTCACCCCGTCAGCACGAGATTTAAGAAATTCATCGGCATCTTTACCATCGGGAAGATTGAGGATTTTTAGGTTAACTTGTCCTGAATAAACTAGGGAGTTAATTTCCTCGATCGCCCTTTGTGTCGCTTTAATTCCCGCTTGATCAGCATCAAAATTAAAGATTATTTGTTTACTTTCACTGTAGCGCAAAAGTAATTTAATTTGCTCTTGACTTAAAGCTGTTCCTAAACAGGCAACCACATTACTAATACCAGTAGCATGGAGAGCGATTGCGTCAAAATAACCCTCGACAACTATCGCTAAATCTTGCTGAATAATTGCCTGTTTAGCTCGATCGAGAGCAAAGAGAGTTTTTCCCTTTTCAAATAGAGGAGTATCGGGAGAATTTAGATACTTTGGCTGCTCATTACCTAAAGTGCGACTACCAAAAGCGATCGCTCGTCCTTGACTATCAAAAATAGGAATCATTAAACGATCTCGAAATTGATCGTAATAACCACTACCATTTTGACGCGCTTTAATTAATCCCGCTTGTTCCACTAAAGCCACAGGATAGCGCTTTTGTTCCACTAAATAACGATAGAGAGTTTCCCAACCTTCCGGAGAATATCCCAGTTGAAAATTAGCGATAGTTTCTGCGGTTAGTTGTCGTTGTACCTTAAGATAATCTAACGCTTTTTCCCCTTGAGGTTGACTAAGGGCGTGTTGATAAAAACTCACCGCCACGGCCATTATTTCGTATAATTGTTCCTTGAGGGATAATTTCTGTTCTAATTCCTGACGCTGTTCTACTGCCAGAGTTTTAATCGGGATTTGATACCTTCTAGCAAGATCGAAAACCACTTCACTAAAAGATTGTTTCCCCACTTCCATAAGAAATTTAATCCCGTTTCCCCCCGCACCACAGCCAAAACAGTAATACATTTGTTTGGCAGGACTAACCGTAAAACTGGGGGATTTTTCCTCGTGAAAAGGACATAAACCGACGTATTCCCGTCCCCTTTTTTTGAGGACGACTCTCTCGGAAATTAAATCCACAATATCAATTCTTTGTTTAACTTCTTCGATCGTGTCCGGATGTAGTCGCGGTGTATCCATAATCAGTTATCAGTTATCAGTTATCAGTTATCAGTTATCAGTTATCAGTTATCAGTTATCAGTTATCAGTTATCAGGAGATTTGCTTTTATAGTCATTTCAATTAAGATTGAGAATATCAATCCCAGAGTTCATAAGAATTTTGTCGGTCTAGACTAGACCTCGACCTAATATTATCTCAAGACCAAAAGTCTTTCTAGTTAAGGAATCTACCCGAATAAAAATTATTTTAATTGCCTCATATTTTTTCAGTGAAATTGAATTAACAACGATAGATATAAGTACCTAAGCAAAATTAATTACACATATCTAACCACCTCTTGCCTCTTGCCTCTTGCCTCTTGCCTATCTTTACTAGGAAATTAATTTTGCACGACTACTTACATTTCAGCCATCGAACTACTTAATTAGTATATAGGCTAAAAGCAAGCTGTGACTGGGTTATAATTTTTGAAGATGTCTACTGTATCAGACTTATCTGAAATGACTATATTTATTCTCCCCGTCTCCCCGTCTCCCCAATTCATAATTCATAATTCATAATTCATAATTCCCACTCCTTCTCCCCCATCTCCGCACTGCGATGGCGGCATTTTGTCCTCCGAAACCGAAACTAAGACAGAGACAATTGTGCAGGGAAAAATTAACAGCCGATCTAATTAAATTTAATTGAAAAGGTGACTCGCGCACACCGACACAGGGGGGAATTAGCTGATTTTTCAGGGCCATTAAACAAAAAGCCACGCCTAATGCCCCCGAAGCCCCTAAAGTGTGTCCTGTTGCCCCTTTTGTCGAGCTTACAGCCACTTGCGAGCCAAAAATGCTGGCGATCAGGTTTGCCTCCCGTTCATCGTTTAAACGCGTGCTAGTGCCGTGGGCGTGAATGTAATTAATTTCATCTTTTCTTAATTGACTTCTGTGCAAACATAGTTCTATGGCTTTGGTAGCACTACGATTATTCACCGCCGGGGCGCTGACATGATCGGCATCGCAGGTAAAACCATAGCCCAAAATTTGCCCGTAGATGGGGGCATTTCTGCTTAAAGCCAGTTCTTCGGATTCAAGGACGAAAATCGCCCCAGCTTCGCCCAAAACCAAGCCCTCCCTAGCTCTATCAAAAGGATAACAGCCCGTTTTCGCCAAAGCTCCCATCTGTTCAAATCCCACCAAAGTTAAGGGAGTGATCGGGGTTTCGAGCGCCCCGGCTAAAACTCGATCGCATTCTCCCATAGTAATTAATTCTACAGCCTGTGCGAGCGACCAGATGCCCGTGGCACAGGCCGCCATGGGTGCTAACACTGGGGCGCCGGTTTCTATCAATCTAGCGGTCAATACCGAGGCGCGATCGGGTAAACTATCTAACCAGTTTTCTACTATTCCCGTCGCTACCATCCGTTCCCATAAACCCTGACAACCACGACTAGAACCGATAGTGACACCACAATCCTTTAAGGGAGGGGTTAACTTCGCGTCTTCAAGGGCAGCAATCAGGGCAATTTTGGTTAAATCCTCTAAAAATGCCGGTTTGTGACCGATTAAACCCAGGGGTAACGCGGGTAAATCAGAAAAGGGTTGTTGTCTAGTTATACCAGTTTTGCCCTCTAGTAATCTTTGCCAACTCTGACTTAAATTTCCCAGAGAACTGATCAACCCAATTCCCGTCACCACAACATTCATTGATCAGTTATCAGTTATCAGTTATCAGTTATCAGTTATCAGTTATCAGTTAGGTTCTTCGGTTTGTGTTATGCAATGGACGGGAGTTATAAGGGGTGAAACCCTTATATAGAAAGACATGGCTGCGATTTTTGCCAATTGTTTTCAATCTAGAACGAGCTAATCAATTAATCGAACCATACCAAGTAACGAAGAACCATCAGTTATCGGAATATTAAATGATTGGGTGGGTGACGACGAAGATTAACTTATCGTCGCCCGGTTCCACCCTAACCGATCGCTATTTTTTCAGATTTTCTGCACCGGAGATAACTTTGGCCGAGTCAATTTTATCCCCTTGCTTGATCGTATCGACCACTTCCATTCCCTCAGTTACATAACCAAAAACGGCATAATCACCATCGAGGAAATTGATATCCGACAGGGCAAAATAAAACTGAGAAGAAGCGGAATTAGGTTGTTGAGAACGGGCCATTGCGATCGCACCGCGTTTATGGGGTAAAGCGACGATGGGAGTGCGGGCCGTGGCCTGTTGACCGATTGCTTGCCCATAAATCGGCTCTTTTTCGTCTTTGAGGAGAATTTCCAGGGGAACATAACGGGATTGCTTGGTTTTCGGATCGACAAAACCACCAGTTCCGCGACCTTGGGGATCACCCCCTTGGGCGACAAAAGGCTGCGGTTCTGTAACCACGCGATGGAAAGTTAAACCATTATAAAAACCTCTCTCCACCAGATCCACAAAGTTACCGGCAGTAATTGGGGCCGCATTGCCATCAATTTCGATCGTTACTGGTTTACCTTTGATGATCATCTCGACCACGGCAGTTCCATCTAAGCGGGGTTTGTAATTATCCATGTTGACACTGCCCGAACTGGCAGGTTGAGAGGTTTGGGTGATACTAGAATTATCGGGGGTGGAATTAGCTTCCGGGGAAGAACAGCCGAAAAGTGTCGTCGTTGTGATTAAAAAAACACAAACCACAGACAGCCAGCCAGATTTTCTTATCTTCATCATTTTATAGCCAAAAAGAGCGAAAAAAGGCCTACAATCCCTCTAGAGGAATTTCCAGAAAACGAGCGAGTTCCGCTCCTTGATTTTCCAATTCCGAGAGGGACATAGGATCGCCGACGCGAGTTAAAGGGATATCGCGACGCTGTTTAATCCGCAGGAATAGTTCCCGTTTCGGGTTGAGTCCTTCTCGCACTTCGGCCCGCACAGCTTGCACATCTTCGAGAGGCCAATCGAGATCAATGCGACGATTTTTGCCGGGGTAGCCCCAACGAAAGATTTTAACTTTGCCGGTTTCCTTGTTAAACTCGTTGTAACCACCTCCGACATTCCAGAGGAGAGATAACCAGAGATAGATGGCTAAAAGAGTCCCCGCAGTACCGTAAAAGAGGAGGGCGACTCCTTGGGGAATAAATTGTAAGGAACTGGTATCGCTAACGAGAAGTAGATTGACCTTCAAATAACTGGAAAGACCGGCGAGGAGAAACCCTAGACCGCCAATAGAGACGATTACAGCCCAAAAATAGTTACTAGGGCGACGGGAACCCACTACTTCTTGCCGTAGGATCAGGCTATCTTTACTTGTTGTTTGCGCTTTCATCGAAAATTTGGGTCTGAAACCCCGTCGTTCTACGACGGCTTTACTGTTAAATATTAGCACATTTACGAAATATATGCTAAAATGTGAGGTATGGAAAAAGCCTATTCGTTTCG
>NZ_SFBZ01000182.1:0-10917 GCF_007095495.1 Microcystis sp. M_QC_C_20170808_M9Col
TTTTCGACTTAGTTGCCGGCAGCTTGCCGCCAACTCACTCCTCTAGATAAGTATTTTGACTCACGCTCCTTCCTCTTTCGAGACGTTGTGACACTTAGGGTGCGGAATGTGGGTTAAAAGTAGCTTGACTTTGTTACTCTACCTTCCATAGGCGTGACTTGATTTTTTGTGGACGATGTGTCACAATAAACCATATATATTCAAGTCAGAGCAATGTCAGAACTTCAATTATCATTATTCCCTCAAAATAATCAAGATATTGAAAAGACGAAAAAAGTCAAATTAGGACGTTATGAAAAAATTCAACGGGAACTACTGACCATCAAGCGTGATTTACATCAAGTTTTTGTGGATGTTAATTGTCCGATCGCTCCTCATCTAACTTATAACTTCATTGATTTATTTTGTGGTGCTGGTGGCATAACTCAAGGTTTAGTTCAGGCAAATTTTCATCCAGCAGCAAGTGTTGAAATCAATCCTGTCGCTTCATTAACACATCGGTACAACTTCCCACAATGCCATCATTTCTGTGGTGATATTCATGACTTTCAAGCAGAGAAATGGCTTATCTTGGCAGGCTCACCCGATATACATTTAGTGGTTGGAGGTCCGCCGTGTCAGGGTTTTTCGGTCGCTGGTAAACGAGATCCCAATGATCCTCGAAATCAATTATTTAAAGAGTTTATAAGAGTGGTTTCTGAAATTCAGCCTTGGTATGTCGTCATGGAAAATGTGCCAGGGATTCTCACGATGCAAAAAGGCAAGGTGAAAGAAACTATCTTAGAAGAGTTTGAATCGATCGGTTATTCTAATATTTCGATCGCTATTCTTGAATCTGCCGCTTATGGAATTCCTCAAATTAGACCGAGAGCAATTTTTATAGCTAATAGATTCGATCTACCTAATCCTTATCCTCAACCTCAATTACTACCTCATCAATATATTCCAATAGAGTCGGCTATTTCCGATTTACCTGCTTACACGCCTATTCCCGAAATTAATCATGAATGGACACGCCATTCCTCGAAGTATATGGAACGGATCGCACGAGTACCCCCCGGTGGTTCTCTCTATGAAACCTACGTTGATGCTTTTAAGCGCCAGTATCCAGGCAAACCGAGTATGACCATCAAAGAAAATCATGGAGGTACACATATTCATCCCCATCTTAATCGAGTTATTTCCGCCCGTGAAATGGCCAGACTTCAATCTTTCCCCGATTCGTTTATTTTTGAGGGAACCATGAAAAAAGCTATGTGGCAAATTGGTAATGCGGTTCCCCCACGTTTAGCCGAATGTATCGGATACGCTTTAATTCCTTATCTCAACAAAGTTGCTTTACAGCTAGAGCAAGAATCGCAGATTAATCAGAATTTAAATCCGATAGCTTGCGGTTGAGAGCAATTCTCCATTTCTGCAAATCATACCATCCACAGCCACTACACCCTACTTCCGCCACTTTTCCACTTTTTGGAATGGTATCCGGCCATTTTTCATCACCCTCATAATAGTATTGGATACCGAAGGGATAGCCCCGATCCCCTGTTTGGTAGCATTTACGGCAGACTTCACGCTTCTGTAAATTGCGCTGATTCGTCAAAAGTTGAAATTGTTCTCGAATCTCCGTATCGGCCAAATGCTCTAATGAATCTCGTCTCGTATCGTTTCCCCAACGAATTTCTGGAAATTTATGGTCGGGTAACAGATTATCTTTCCCTACAGTCTTACCCTCGTAAGCATCATAACCACCGAGCAGATCAATGATTTTCTTTCGTAGGGATGACGACCATACTTCGTATCCAGATATTCCACCACGAGGTAGAGGAACAAGTATAATATGCGTTTTCTTGGAACCACAAGTCGGGCATTTTTTTGATGTATGAGTTGCGATCGTATATCCCATTTCTTTTAAATCTTGAATCCTTCTAGCCCAATTCGGATTCGGGGGTAATTGACAAGCAACACAAGTCCATTTAAAAGTGATGAGTACATCAAAGAATGATTTTGTTACTTCCGCTTCTTTCTGTAACCAGAAGACCTCTTGTTCTTGTCTCCACTTCGGATAATTACTCGGATGACAGTATAGAAAAGCTTGCTGAAGATATTCTTCGATTGCCGAAGATTCGGCCAGATCTACGCCAGTACGTCTATACTCAACTGGAATCGCGCCTTCCCAAATCGTACCGTCATCATATCGAAAAGTAACATCTATGTAACTTTCGGAAGCTTTTGAGTGTCTACGTTGTCCGTGTTGTACGATCTTTTCCATTGGTTTGATTAACTTTGTTTTCCAAGCCTTCTAATAGATTGGAGACATTGAGGTTCATTCCGTTCGCCAGACTAACAAGAGCGGTTACAGAAGGATTGCGAATCCCGCGCTCGATGCCAGAAATATATGTTCTATCTAGATTCGAGCGTGTCGCTAGTTCTTCTTGGGAAATACCTAGATTTTCTCTGTGTTGTCTTACTAACGAACCCAACGCTTTTAAAATTTTTGCCTTGTTTTCGTCCATAGCTCTATCCTGACCGAACATAGACGATGAGTCCACGGACGATCTGTCACATTCCGAGCGAAGCACTAGAAATCGAGCGGCTTTTGAGTATCGCTTGCCCGTTTATATCTGATAATCCATGACGAAAACCACCTTACCACCCCGCGCGTTGGCACTTAAGGCAGCGGTCATCTTCTTGGGATAGGGGAGATTGAGATTATTCATTAACTGAATAAAATCCTCGCGATCGCGGCCGGCGAAACGGGGATTCCAGTGCTTTTCCTCACCGATCGAGGAGACCGTTCTTCCCAGATAATCGTGACAGGGATAAACAAGCGTATCGTCGGGGAGGGTGAATAACTTCTCCGTCACCGTCCTGTATAGTACTTCCGGCGAACCGTTCTGAAAATCGGTACGACCGCAACCGCGAATTAAGAGTGCATCCCCCGTTAATAGGCGTTTTTCATCGATGAGATAGGCTATATGACTATCGGTGTGGCCTGGAGTAGCGATCGCTTTTAGCTGCTGACCTGCCACGGTCCAGAGGTCGCCATCGCGCACATAACCATCGATATCGCTCACTTCTGCGTTTTCGGGAACGAGGATCGAACAGTTGGTTAACTCCCGTAAGCGGTGCGCTCCGGTGATATGGTCGGCGTGGACATGGGTTTCCATCGTGTAGCCTAGAGTTAACCCCAACTGCCAAAGAATCTGCCGATCGCGATCGACCTGTTCGAGGACTGGATCGATTAAAATCGCCTCCCCCGTACCCGAATCAGCGATCAGATAGGTGTAGGTACTCGATTCCCTATCGAAAAGCTGGCGGAAAATCGGCGCTGCCGGCTGGAATGCGATCGAGTAGGCCGTGGGGAGAGAAATTCTCTCTTTCAGCGATCGCAACAAATCCCGGGCCAGTTCGGCCGCCTGTAAACGCAGTTCGGGAATGGCGGTGGTTTCCCAGAGATCGCCTTTGCGGGGATTTCCCAAGGTGTACAGCGTGTTCGATGCCGTACCGTCTGGCCTGAGAATCGCCCCGTTGTCCGCGGTTTCGATGCCACAATTCAAAGGATGGGGACGGATTAACCCCCGTTGGCGAAGATGAACGACGAGGGGATCGGTGATCGTCTGGTAATCGTTACTCGCGCCGGTACAGTTAATGATTCGATCGACGGTTAGGTTTAACAGGTTTCCCGTCCCCCGTTGACGGATAGTAACCTCTACACAGCCGTTTTTATCCTCAGCAGTTTCAATTCTTCCCCCATGATAGGTTAATTGTCCCGATTCTACAGCCTCATCGAGGATACCGGCGATCTCGTCGGCGAGGCGATGGCGAAGAACCTCCCAATAGGCTTTCAGGTGGCGTAGAAATCTGGCGCGTTCCGCTATCGGCAGACAATGCCATAGACCTTGAGATATCGGACGTAAGGCGTTTAAAACGGCCCGCCAGTCGTGACCTTGACTCTCGGCGGTTTTTACCTCGGCGCGAATTCGCCCTAGGAGTCCCCGGGTGGTCTGGGGCGCGGTTTCGAGGGTGAGGAACGGGGGATAGGGATCGGTGGGTCGGTGCGATCGAGGGATCAGGCCATGACGGGAAACTGCGTGGATTTTGCCCGTGAATCCCCTTTGTGCCAGGGAAACCACCATATCCACCATCGTTAACCCCGTACCGACGAGCAGAATCGTCCCGTCGGGTTTTAGCTCGGCGAGTGTGTCCGTCTCCCAAGCGTCGCGGAGATAGAGGGAATTGAGAGACGCGAGGGGTTGGGGAACCGTTGCGGGAAAATTGCCCAGCGCCAGAACTACTTTAGCGGCGCTGATTTTCTTGCCTCCTTTGAGGGTAATCGTCGCCTTTTCCCCGTCGAGTGCCAGATCGATCGCCGCATCGGTAAACGTTTCCAGACGGTGATCGGCAATGGCGTTGTCCCGCGCTTCTTCTAGGATCGAGCGGATGTATTTGCCGTACACTAGACGCGGTACGAAGCTGGCCGGCTCGATCGATCGATAGCCGTTATCCGCTAACCAGTGGAGGAAATGTTCGGGATCGTCCTCGAAGGCGCTCATTTTGCCCGCAGGAATATTGAGCAGGTGGCCGCTGTCTCGCGTTCCGTAGGCGATCCCCGTACCGAGGGGTTTTCGGCGCTCGATCAGGGCGATCGATAATGGAGTCCCCGTGTCGCGTAACAGGTTCGCCGTCACGAGGGAACCACTAAATCCTCCCCCGATAATGGCGATGTCGAAAGTTGCAGAAAATTGATTCCGGTCAATGTAGCTCATAGATAACTTTTAAAGAGGATTTAGTATTAGTTAGTCTAGCTGAAAGATAATTTTGGTTCTTCGGTTTGTGTTATGCAATAGACGGGGGGTATAAGGTATGTAACCCTTATAGAGAAAGACATTTGGAGATTTTTATCAATTGCTTTTGCTCTAGAGCGAACTAATCAATTAAGAAGTAACGAAGAACCATAATTTTTTAGGCATTCTTGGTTAATAGGTTAAAAATAAACGATAGAATTGGCTATCAATTAAGATATAAATACCGAGAGCAATATAGATAAAAGGACTAATTTTATGTCCGTAGTTTGTAACCACTTTAGCTATCCTGGGATGGGTAATCAAAAAATAGGCTAGGGCGCACCAAATACCCATCATGAGATAAAAAACTATCATGATAATTAAGACGTGCATCGGGGAATTATTGGCAAAAAGAGAGGTATAGATACCAATATTATCACCACCATTAGCCACGGTCACGGCGGCAACGTAATAGGTTTGGGAGGGAAAACGAGGAATAAAGGAGCGATTTTTAGAATAATTAACATCTTCTCTTACTTCTTGAATGTAATCCTCATTTTCCCTTGACAAAAGTTGTTTAATGCCGATAATCAAAGGAATAAATCCTAATAGACCAATCCATTCTTTAGAAACCAGTAACCCAAATAGTAAACCGAGGGAACTAGCTAGGAGAATGAGGGTAAAACCGAGGTATTGACCAATAATCAGGTGTCGAGGTCGAAAATTAGCATTAAGTCGCGAGAAAAACAACATTAGCACCATCAGATCATCAAGATTTGTGGCTACAAAACTCGTCACGCTAGTAATTAAAAGGGCTACTAACCAATTCATAGATTGAAAAAAGAGATAATCCTTCCCATTCTAAATCTCGTAGTGCCAGATTTCCTCCTCTCGTAAAAGAAGACGATGGACGGGAAGACGTTCCACAGCCCCCTGTTGTTCAAGATGATTAAGTGCGCGGGTAATTGTGACTCTAGTAGTTCCTAATAAGTCAGCGATATCCTGATGAGTTAGACGCACATCAATTAATTGTCCGGTACCGGTTTGTTTACCAAATTGATTGCCTAACCATGACAGTAATTTCACAACCATAACATCAGTACGTTTGTAGCTACGAATAATACTTAGCTCTTGTGCTTGCTGAAGATGAGACAGCAGAATTTCTGCCATTTGATAACTCTCAACTGTGGAAAAGGAAACTGCTTGCACGGGAGTGATGCACTCAACTTGATAGGGATTGACTCTCTCTAGGGTTTTACCGACAAAACTGCCAGGTCCCCACAATCCCAAGACGATCAGGGTTCCATCTTCTAACCAAGTGGAGGTTTTCACGACTCCACTCTCGATTTTCCAGAAATTAGGGTTTCTGAGGGGCAAAATCGCCCGATTATCAAAGTGCCAGCGATGGGGGGTTGGTGGTTGATAGGTAAGCGTCATGATTGGTAAGTAGTCGTGCAAAATTAATTTCCTAGTCGAGACTCCGAGACGGGAGACAGCTATTAGGGATCGGATTTGATAATTTTGGGGTAAAAACGATAATTACCCCAAAAAAGACTGATTTTATGTCCTTGCAAGCCCTATTTATTTCGGGGTGCTAGTCTTCTCCAGTTCCGTTGTGGCCGAGGAGATCAGTTCTTGCCAAGCTCGATCGCTTTCCTGTAGAGTTTGTTTAACCGCGTCGATGGTCTTTTCCACGCGAGTTTTCAGGAAAGGGGAAGCACTGTCTTTGAGTCGTTCGGTGTCGTCGGCTAAGATATCGATCGTCTCGGAGGTATTAACAAGGCTATTTTCTAGGGTAATAAGGTTGTTTTGCAGGGTTTCACTGAGTTTAGCCCCGGATTTGGTCAATTTTTTCGTAAATTTACTCACTTTTTCCCCTAGATCGTCAATATTATCCGCTAAGTCCTCTAGGTTGTCCTGTTGAGCTTCGATAATCTTCTTGTCGAGAGAAGGAGCGGCTAGTTGAGCCTTTAGGTCATCGATAGCCGATTTTGTGGCTTGGATGGCTTTTTCATAGGCAATTTGGGCATCTTCCAGAATTTTTGGGCTAGAAACCTCATTTTTTTTCTTGACTGGTTCCACCACAGTGCCACCCGTTGCTGTTGCACGGTCGATGACGGCCAACTGTTCGGGGAGTAGCGGCAAGGCGATCGCATTTCCCCTTCCCCCGAGGAGCAAAGTGACAGTTAAAAGGAAAATCAGCAGCCGGAAAACTTGATTTTTGAGGCTTTGAAAGCTCTTATTTCGGTTGATCATAGTTGGATTTTCTCCTGTTCAGAAAAGTGTTTACTCGATCTAAATGTTATCATATAAAATATTTATTTGTTATTTATTTAAAAGAAATTTCATAAATAATTTATCATGTTTTTTGATCGATAAATTGCCAGCAAAAACATAAGCTTTTCAAGCCAAAAAAATAGTAAAGAAAAGCTTTTACTCTCTCAATATAAATATAAATTAAATTTTTATAACTTCTTTCATTAATGAGACGCTGAATTATCCGATGAGTCTATTTCTTGATTGATCCGAGATATTTTCTTCCGACCCTTAATATATTTGGCTAAAGGTTGTTTTTTCTTCAGTCGTTTAATGCCACTGAGGGTGGAGAGAGTGAAAAAAGTTCCCACGAGAACCATCTGCCATAAACCGCAGCCAGAAGCCGCGCCTAATCCTGCCGCTAACCAGATAGTCGCCGCCGAAGTCAAACCTTTCACTTGTACCTTATTTAGTTCCCGATGGGATTGTTGTAGGATGATTCCCGCCCCTAAAAAACCGACACCAGAAGCGACCCCTTGAATAGTGCGACTGAGGGCATTAGAAGACGCATAACCCACATCTCCTTCCGCTTGTAGGGGAATCATCACGAACATGGCAGCTCCGAGACTAACGATGATAAAAGTTCTCAATCCAGCAGGACGACCGCCTCGCTGTCGGTTATAACCAATCAGACAGCCGACGGCCATAGCCATACTGAGCCGAAAAATAATCGTTTGCCAATCTTCCGAGTCAAAAAACATTGCTTAACCCATCAAATGAGATAAAAACTTCGCCTAACCAATCAAGGCCTTTTCCAGATGCCGCTTTAAATCGTTCCTATTCTCGATCCCAATCGATAATCCTAGTAAAGCCGGTGTTACAGGTGGAAGTGGAATAAATGGGAATCGTTACCGCCCCATGGCTAGAGTCTGGTTCTTGCCCCCCATGAATCGCCCTCGTTGCAAATTCCATCAATTTACTGTCCTATTAGTCGATATCTTCGAGGTCTTTAAACAGGGCCGTGCTGAGGTAACGTTCCCCAAAACTAGGCTGAATCATGACGATTAATTTATCTTCGTTTTCGGGTCTTTTGCCCACCTGAATTGCCGCCCATAAAGCGGCCCCAGCCGAAATGCCCGATAGTAGTCCCTCCTGACGAGCTAACCGTCGTGCGTAGGCGAAAGCCTCTGTATCATCGACGACAATCACCTCATCGATTAATTCCGGTCGGAAAATTGCCGGGATAAAACCGGCCCCGATGCCTTGGATTTTGTGCGGCCCGGGTGGTCCTCCCGATAAGACGGGACTATTAGAGGGTTCAACTGCGATCGCTTGAAATTGGGGACGACGGGGTTTAATGGTTTCGGCAATACCGGTAATGGTTCCCCCGGTTCCCACGCCACCGATAACGATATCTACCAGGCCGTCGGTATCGGCCCAGATTTCTTCGGCGGTGGTTTCCAGGTGAATTTTCGGGTTGGCCGGGTTGCGGAACTGTTGCAAACTATAGGCGTTGGGGGTATTTTCGACTATTTCCTCAGCCCGGGTGATCGCTCCTTTCATGCCTTGGCTACCCGGGGTTAATTCTAATTGCGCCCCGTAGGCTTTTAACATCGCCCGTCGTTCTAAACTCATGGTTTCGGGCATAGTCAGGATTAAGCGATAGCCTTTGGCAGCGGCTACCATGGCCAGGGCGATGCCGGTGTTGCCGGAAGTGGGTTCCACCAGAATTGTTTTATCGGGGTGAATTAGTCCGGCGGCTTCAGCGTCCTCCACCATACTGACCCCAATGCGATCCTTAACCGAGGCGGCGGGGTTCATACTTTCCAGTTTGACGACGATGCGGGCTTTTACTCCCTCTGCCACTGGGATTCGATTCAGTTGGACTAGGGGAGTCCTTCCTACCAATTGGGTGATGTCTCTTGCGATCGGCATAATCCCACTTGCTTTATACTTGTTGGCTATTTTTGATTATATATGTATTTTAAATGTTTTACAATACTTTTTAGGTCGGAGTACACTGCGAAATGCTGGTGTTGGCACCTCTGATCACAACGTCGGCGGGGATTATCCCTGTCGATTTTTTTGCCTTGCTAGTTTTTTTGGTATATCGAAGCACAATCGGTAAAATTGTCTTGGGAAATTTCTCTCAATTTAGTTAACTATTATTAGTATATAAAAGCACATTTCTTTAAACAACTTAAACGAATTATTAGAGAGATGAAAAGAGCGATACTTTTTCTTGGTATAGGGTTACACATTTAATAAAGTTTTCTGAGATTTATACTAAAAAATTATTTTTTTAACGCCTTTTGAGGAAATAATTTTTAACAAATAAAGGTGGAAATATAGTTTATAAAATAATTCATGGCAAAAACGAAGTATGTCTGGAAGCGCCTATCAACGCTAAATTCAGTTAACAAGAATTGTTCCTCGATATACAAAAAAATCTGGCCAAGGGAGAGTAAATTTTTTTTCAAGGACGATAGTATAGTCCCAAGAAAAAAACTCCTAGATACTTTATCGGAAAAAATAAAGAAAAGCCAGAGAAATCAACCTCGATATTTTGCCGAAACCAATCATCATTATAGGAGATGAAAACTATGGTGTTAGATGCCTTTGCCAAAGTCGTTTCTCAGGCCGATACCCGGGGGGAATACCTGAGCGAGAATCAAGTCAATGCCCTAATTGCCTTCGTCAAAGATGGTAATAAACGCGTGGATGTGGTCAATCGTCTTTCCAGTAATTCTTCTGCGATCGTTACCGATGCCGCGCGTAGTTTGTTTTCAGAACAGCCCGTTTTAGTTGCCCCCGGTGGCAACGCCTATACAAACCGTCGTGCGGCCGCCTGCTTGCGGGATTTGGAAATTATCCTGCGCTACGTTACCTATGCCACCTTCACCGGCGATGCCAGCATCCTCGATGATCGCGCCTTGAACGGTCTCCGGGAAACCTACGTCGCCCTGGGAGTTCCGGGAGCTTCTGTTGCGGCCGGAATTCTCAAGCTCAAGGACGCTTCCCTTGCCCTAGCGGCCGATCCCAACGGGATCACTCGCGGGGATTGCAGTTCTTTACTAGCAGAAGTCGCTTCTTACTTCGATCGAGCGGCGGCGGCAGTTTCCTGATGCTGTGACTCTCTTATTTAAATCCGATCAAACTTTTGTAGGAGCAATTCCATCCATGACCAAAACACCTTTAACCGAAGCGGTGGCTACTGCCGATTCCCAAGGCCGTTTTCTCAGCAGTGCTGAATTACAAGTAGCCTTCGGTCGTTTCCGTCAGGCCGCCATCACCCTAGAAGCGGTAAAAATCCTCGCCCAAAAAGCCCCCAGTTTAGCCCAAGAAGCAGCCAACGCTGTCTATCAAAAATTTCCCTACACCACCCAACTCCAGGGGCCGAACTATGCCTACGATGAGCGGGGGAAATCCAAGTGCGTTCGCGATATCGGCTACTATATCCGAATTATCACCTATGCCCTCGTGGTAGGGGGTACGGGCCCGATCGATGAATATCTAGTCGCCGGTTTGAGTGAAATCAATAGTGCCTTTGAACTATCTCCTAGCTGGTATATCGAAGCCTTAAAATACATCAAAACCAATCACGGATTAAGTGGGGATGCTGCTGTAGAAGCTAATTCCTACATTGATTATGTGATCAACGCCCTTAGCTAATTTACGTCAACTTCACGTCAACATAAGCTCAAATCTCCTAAATTCACCTCGGGATGAGCGCCGAGGTTTTTTTGCGTCCGTCTAACTTAGGGCTTGCTGAAAAAGTTTTTCGGTGGTGGCAGGGTGTGGGGTGTGGGGTGTGGGGTGTGGGGTGTGGGGTGTGGGGAAGTGGGGTTTTATCGATTTTCAGGTGGTCAACTACCTA
>NZ_SFBZ01000183.1:0-10155 GCF_007095495.1 Microcystis sp. M_QC_C_20170808_M9Col
GGGATTTTTTCCCTGAAAATTAGGTAATTGACCACCTGAAAATGGGTAAAACCCCACACCCCACACCCCACACCCCACACCCTGCCCCCACGAAAAACTTTTTCAGCAGCCCCTAAGTAAGTGGGAGATAGGAGTCAGGAGTCAGGAGACAGGAGACAGGAGACAGGAGACAGCTTTACTCTCCCCACACCCCATCACCCCATCACCCCACACCCCACACCCCACACCCCACACCCCACACCCCACACCCCACACCCCACACCCCACACCCCACTTCCCATCACCGAGGGAGTAATTGTTGATAGAAATCCAATTGTTTTTGAGCGAGGGCTTTATTAGTATAATTGGTCATTACCCTCTGATAACCCCTCTGGCCTAATTCTTGAGCGAAGCTGGGATTATCTAAGAGAGTTTGTATAGATTTAGCCAGTGCCTCCCCATCTTTTTCGGGAAAAATTAAACCCGTATCAGCAATAACAAAGGGGATTTCTCCCGAATCAGAACCAATAACAGGAACCTGACAGGCCATAGCTTCAATTAAGACATGACCGAATTGTTCTTTCCAACCGACGGCCGTTAAGGTTTTGACCTGATAGGTGATTTCTGAAGGCAAAACTAAAGTGTTCATCAGGTTAATATAATTAACTACTTGATCGTGGGGAACACTTTCCACTATCATCAAGCGATCGCTTATTCCTGCGGCTGTAGCTTCGCTGACTATTTTATCTTTGAGGATGCCCCGACCTAACAGTAATAATTTCCACTTACCTGTTAATTTAGCTACAGCTTTAATCAGCGTTATAATGCCTTTCTCTTCCACAAAACGACCGATAAAACCAATCACGAATTCATCGGTTTCAATGCCTAAAGATCGGGCTAAATCGGGTTGCTTGCCAGGGGAAAAAAGGACTTCATCCACTCCTAATTGCGGTAAAACGGTGTATTTACCCCTGTAACCCCGTTCTTTTAAAACATCTACCCCATCTTGATTACCAGCGATTAAACCATCGGTATTTTTCAGGTTATAAGCTTCTAACCAAGAGATGGGAAATTTAGGAGTATAGGGAAGATTCCACCAGGTAAAAAATACATTTTTAGCCCGGAGATTTAAGAGACGATTCAGAGTAATAAATTGAGCATAAGCGAGAGATTTAGAACCCTGTTCCACTTGAATAATATCGGGTCTAATTTTTTGCAATAAAGAAATTATATCAGTGCCAAAAGTTAATAAAGCTTGGTTATTCTGGCTAAAATTAGATATAGGAATGACTCGGAAATTGTCGGCTATTTTCGCTTGACTTTCAATGATTTTATTTTGGACTCCTCCCGGTTGCCAACGTTGGGGAACAACAATAGTAACTTCAATATTGGGATTTAATCTTGTCAGGGCGCGCAGTTTCTCACAGTTGAGATCAACTATATATGTATGACTAGCGACTAAAATTTTCATAGATTATCTAGTTTTGTATAAATTTGGCCATCATTCCAGAGGGACTTTACTTGAGTTTTCAGAGCATCGAGAAAACCTAAACTATAAAAAATTCCCCTAGAAAGGATTTTAATCGGGGAACCACCTTTATTACAGGGAGGATTGCCAAGAACGTGACAATCAAATAATTTAGCGTAGAGTCGCAATTGTTGAGCGGGAGTGAGATTTTTCAGGGCCATCAGAAAGTGATTATGATAAAAAGTCGTCTGATAACTCAAAGAACGAGTGCTAATATCATGACAGCCGCCAGTTTCTTCCCCTAAATGAACCAGATAAGCGGTGGGATCGTACCAGACATGATAGGGAGTCTGGCGTAACCTTAAGCAAAAATCCGATTCCTCGCGCACGGCACTGCCACGAAAGCGTTCATCGAACCAAATGCCGTATTTCGTAAATATATCCTTCCGGAAAGACATATTACAGCCCCGGGCCGAGATTACCTGCTGGGGTTTAGTGGTGTGGACAAGATCGATGTAATACCAAGCAATGCCCGGATCCATGGCTTGGGGGGGTAAAAAGTCGATTTCGTAGGGTTTGCCGGTATCTGTCGCCATTTTTTGGGAGTCACCCAATTTCATGCGATCGAATACCCGACCGGCCACTACACCTATCTTAGGGTTCTTGACAAAATTCTCACTATGTGCTTTGAGATAATTATCCGGTAGCCGCACATCATCATCGATAAAAAGAACGATATCGCCTTGGGCGCGACGGACTCCATAATTTCTCGCACCGGGTAAACTCGCCCAATCCAGCCGATACCAGCTAATGTTGTGCTGATTAGCCAGATTTTCCAGATAGGATTGTATGGCGGGGCTGTGGGTAGCGGTCTGGTCGATAACTAATACCTCAAAATCGGGATAATCTTGTTTGAGTAGGTCATCGAGGGTATCTTTAAGAGGCTCTTCGCGTCGATAGGTGGGTATGATGACAGAAATCGAGGGAAAATTCATAGCAGGGAATGGGGGAATGGGGGAGTGGGGGAGTGGGGGAGTGGGGGAGTGGGGAAATGGGGGAATGGGGGAATTTCCACTAAAACCCTAAAACCCCAACACCCTAAAACCCAACACCCACATTTCAAGCTAAAGAAACACCTTTGCGTTTAAAATTTAAGCCCTTTTTGGAGGATTTTGTGGCGGTTTCCCCCGCCAGAATTTTGGCTTCTTTTTCCTGTTTTTCAATCACGGGTAATTTAAAAATTACGCCCGCAAATATCCAGTAATAAACGCCCACAGGATCTGTATCGAGGGCATACCAATAGGGAAGATAGGCAACAAAGAGCAGCAAAACCCAATAACTACCGGCAAAACCTCGCAGAGTCGGATCTTTGAGGGAACGATAGGTGCGGAAGGCCAGATAAACTAGATGGGTCATGAATATCATGTACAAGGCAAAACCAATGTATCCCAACTCAAATAAAACTTTAGTGTGATAGGTTTCCACAAAGGAAATATCACCGAAAACCCTAGCAGAAGCCGTGGCCACACCAAGTCCACGACCTAAAATACCGCCCTGATTACGGATAGCAAAATCCAACTGTTCTTGAAGAAAAGCGGTGGGGGGAGCCTGTTGCCAACGGCTGATGGCGCTATCGTAGCGTTGTTGGACAAAATCGGGGTTAAGAAAAGAAAAACCGATAGCTAGAAGTAAAGTGGCGGCAAAAATGATCGGCAAAAATCGTTTTAAGTTAGCGATTTGTCCCGTAAGAATCGTCAGCAGACCAACAATCATCGGCACAGCAAAGAAAGCTAATCTTTGCCCGGAGACCACTGCATTAATAAAAACTAGGGTTAAACCTACTAGGGCTGCTAGTCGCCATTTTTGGGAAGTTTCACTAAAGGCACTGGCATAACAAATTACGGCACTAGAGACCAAAAACCAAGCCCAGTGCCAAGGGGAAACAAAGGTACCCGGTAGGCGGATCATATTCACTTCCGGACTATACACTAATGCCCCACCAACCAAACACCTTGCATCTAAGTGGGCTTTGAATAGTGCATCAGCTACAAAGCCTCTAGTTCCTACACAACGACCGGTTTTCAGCATCCAGTATTGCATTAGTCCTAGGACACAACAAATAATCGCTAAAGTCACTAAAAGACGACTAAAAAATAATAGGGTCGGTTTGTCTTTGATTAAGTAATAAGTGCAGAAGATCAAGGGGACATAACCCAGCAAAACTTTAAATCCTAATATTCCTTGCAGAAAAGGCTCACTTTCCCGACAGGGAACCCGAAACAAAAAGCCGTTGCTGAAAACTCTCAGTCCTTCTACAGATGCACAAGTAGGCAGAAATTGTCTCTGTAAATTGACAGCTAATAGACAAACTACACAGAAAACAAAGATTAATAATAGGGTTGTACCTAATTGTTTGGGGACAATAATCGGTAATTGCTTTTTTCGACATTCTAAAACTAAGGCGATTAAAGCGGGTAGATAAAAGATATCTTTACTAAGCTGCAGGATGGGACTACCTCCCAACCAATAGATAATACTGCCAGTGAAGGGGACATAGATAATAAATGCCCAAAGAGCCATGCGAGGATAGCTAAAGGAGAAAACTCCTAAAATTAAGGC
The DNA here is from genome assembly GCF_007095495.1 of Microcystis sp. M_QC_C_20170808_M9Col. Classification (NCBI taxonomy): domain Bacteria; kingdom Bacillati; phylum Cyanobacteriota; class Cyanophyceae; order Chroococcales; family Microcystaceae; genus Microcystis; species Microcystis sp. M_QC_C_20170808_M9Col. The sequence continues at coordinate 4,067 of NZ_SFBZ01000183.1, forward strand.
TAAACTTACTGCAGCTCCTATGTTGGCATCAAATAATAAGCTGAGGGGTAATCCGAGCAAAATTGCTACACAAATAGCAAAAACAATTAACCCCGTTAATTTTTGTTTCTTTTGCCTTTCTTCTTTTTTGAGGGCAAGTTTCTCTTTGATGTTAAGCGGGGGACTATCAGCTTTTGTTTGGCCCTGTTTATGCTTTTTTTTCTGGCGATCGATACTTAGTCCGGTCATAATTATCCCTTGCTAGGCTAGGCTAAGGGCATTATAATCCCTGTCCCCCTCGATCGACTACAAAAGATAGCTTCGCACCGCTTCCACTAGCCTTTCTGTCCAAAAATTGGCTAATTCTAGGGTTTCTGCTTCCACCATCACCCGAATTAAGGGTTCTGTCCCGGAAGCGCGCACCAAAATTCTGCCTTTTTCTGCCATAGCTGTCTCAGCTTTGAGTATTTCTCGCCGCAAAGGTTCACATTGCTGCCAATTACGTCGCACTTCTCTATCTTCCACCCGCACATTGCGTAAAATCTGCGGATAGGTGACAAAGCTATGATCGACTAAGTTAGCCAAGGAAACTGCCGATTTCTGCACTAAAGCCGCTAAATGTAGGGCGGTTTGCATTCCATCCCCAGAAACCCCGTAATGATGGCAGAGGATATGACCGGATTGTTCACCCCCTAGCATGGCTCCAGTTTCCCACATTTGCGCCTGAACGTGCTGATCGCCCACGGCAGTCCGCAAGAATTGACCCCCCAGTTTTTGCCAAGCGCGTTCAAAACCTAAATTAGCCATCACCGTGGCTACTAATAACCCATCGGGTAGCTGTCCGGCTTCTAAGAGGGAACGACCCCAAAAATAGAGGATATAATCGCCATCTACTACTCTACCTTGACTATCCACGGCCAGGACTCGATCGGCATCGCCATCGAAGGCAAACCCTAAATCCGCTTGCTGATTAATCACCGCCGCCTGTAAGCTTTCTAAATGGGTAGAACCACAATTAACGTTAATGCGATCGCCGTCGGCTCGATCGTGTAGGCAGATAACTTCCGCCCCCAAAGCTTGGAATACTAAAGGTGCTAGGTTAACGGCTGCCCCCCAAGCTAGATCTAAAACTATTTTTAATCCCGATAGGTTAATATCCCTCCCGACGGAATCAATGACAGCTTGATAATATTTTTGGATTAATTCGGGACAAAAAGTCGCTTTTCCCCAATTTTCCGGTTTATCTGCTAATTCTAAATTGCCTCTTAAACCCGCTTCTATCTGTGCCGCTAAAGTGCCAGATAATTTTAAACCGCTGCTGTCAAAAAATTTAATGCCGTTATCTTCAGGAGGATTATGACTGGCAGAAATCATGATCCCCCCCATCGCTTCGCTTTCTCTGGTTAAATAGGCGACGCAGGGAGTGGGACATAATCCCAGTTGCCAGACTTCTATTCCCGCCCAAGTTAAACCCGCAGTGATAGCATTGGCTAACATATCACTGGAATTACGGGAATCTTGACCGATAATTACTGGTTTGGTGACACCAGCTTGATTTTTTAATACCTGTCCTGCCCAAAATCCGATTTGTAGCGCTAGGGGGGCAGTTAATAATTCTCCCACTTGGCTGCGAATTCCGTCCGTGCCAAACAGGGGAGATGGCGGTAATTCGATTAAACCCGCTAAGGATAACAGGGGATGCGATCGAGCTTTTTGCCCATTTTGATAAGATAGAGAAGCTACCATGGCCGATTACATTCCTCACACGACACAATCAGAGGATAACATGATCACCGATTTTTTAAAATCAATGTTCCCAGTTGACCTTAATTCTCTTTCCGGGGTTCCTTACATAGGGTGTAGGGTGTAGGGTGTGGGGTGTAGGGTGTGGGGTGTAGGGTGTAGGGTGTGGGGAGATGGGGAGACCACTTCGTGCGCGTTGCGGGGGGAGGTGGGGAGAATAAATAAAAATAGTCTCCTCAATCCTGTCTCCTCAATCCTGTCTCCTGAATCCTGAACGAAGATTGTTGGTTTTTGCAGGAGGTCTAATCAAGGAACCGAGGTTATTTGGTAAGCTAAAACGGTAATCTTGACCCCCGAATGCCCGTGCTGATCAGTGTTGTCATCCCTACCTACAATCGCCAAGCAATTTTAAAAAAATGTTTACTAGCCCTAGAAAATCAGCGTTTAACCGATAATAAGGTGGAAAACTACGAAATAGTCCTTGTCGATGATGGCTCTACCGATGCGACGATCGCTTGGCTAGAAAGTCACAAAGGCAATTTACCCCATCTGCAACTGTGGCAACAGGATCACGGCGGACCGGCGCTCGCTAGGAATCTGGGGGTAGAAAAAGCTCGTGGTGATACGATTATTTTTATCGATAGCGATCTGGTAGTGACAGAAAATTTTTTGCAAGCCCACGCCGACGCTTTAACCGCCGGGGCAGCAAGTCTCGGCAGCGATCGCTTATTTACCTACGGCAGTGTCATTAATACCTGTAACTTCGAGCATCCCACCAGTGAACCCTATAAAATCACCGATTTCTCCGCCGCCTATTTTGCCACGGGCAACGTGGCGATCGCTAAAAAATGGTTATTAGCGGCGGGATTATTTGATACCCAGTTTCAACTCTACGGTTGGGAAGATTTGGAATTAGGGGTGAGATTGAAGCAATTAGGACTAAAATTAATTAAATGTCCTGAAGCCGTCGGTTATCATTGGCATCCCCCCTTTAATCTCGCTCAAATTCCCAATCTCATCGATAAGGAAATTCAACGAGGACGAATGGGAGTGCTTTTTTATCAAAAACATCCCACCTGGGAAGTGCGGATGATGATTCAAATGACTTGGATTCATCGACTGTTGTGGGGTTTACTTTCCCTGGGGGGAACCCTGAATGAACGCAGCCTCTCCCCTCTGTTACAATGGTTGATCGATCGAGGTAAACCGCAATTAGCCCTAGAAATTGCCCGCATTTTTCTCAATTGGTACAACGTGCGCGGCGTTTATCAAGCTTATCGGGAAATGCAGCTTCAGTGAAATGTCTTGGCGAACACCGATGAAAGCGTTTCTTACAAAGACGAGGTGTCACTAACCCCGCCCTAAAACCAGAGACTTTGTACCTCACCATCGAGATAACTGCCCTAAAGGTAAACATTTGCCGATAAAAAACTGAATATTTGCTTTCTTTTTCTGATAATTGCTGCCACAATCAAAAGCAATCAGCATAAAGAGCGGCGGAAAACACTGACCACATTTGCCCCTTGTGAATTATCCTCTGAGATTGGGCATATTATAAAGTAAATTTTCCTAGAGGAGGAATCCCATAATGAATATCTTCGATATTTTAATCGGTTTTGTCGGTGGAGGTGCGATCGGGGGTGGGGCTTTATATGCCCTGCAAGAGGGAAAAATCAGGGAAGCACTACAGAAATATGACAAAATTCAGGCGGCTTTAGGTAAAGCCGAAGAGGAGTTAAAAGACAGCAAAGGACAGTTAAAACAACTCGCTCTCTCCGAAGAACGGATTCGCAATATCGAAGCCACCTATAGAGAAGAAGTGGCTAAATTGCAAAAAGAATTAGAAGATAGCCAAGGACGTTTGCAAGAGATAGCCAGCGCAACTCCCGCTCAAGCCGTGGAAGTCGCCGATAAAACCCAAATTCAGCCACTTCAAGAGGAATACGAAGCTAAAATCGAGGAATTGCGCCAAAGCTATCAAAGTCAAATACAAGAGATCATAGACGGGAAGCAAGGGGAAATGGAAGCCCTGCGTCAAAGTCAACAGGATCAGATTCTAGAATTAGAAAAGGGCTATCAGTCGCAAATTCAACAACTAGAACAGGGTTATCAAAGCCAACTGTTAGAATTACAAAACGCCCGCCAAACGGTAGTGGATGATCGAACCACTGAAATCGTCGAACCCTGGGATGATTTCCCCGATAGCCCCAGTGCCGAAGAAATAAATCCTTTTGATGGTTTTATCACCGAAGAAACCCTAGGATTGCCACCAGAATTTGCCACTGAAACGCCCCTAGAAACGCCGGTTTCCGAATCAGAATTCAGCAGTGAGATGAATCCTTTTGATGGTTTTATCACCGAAGAAACCCTAGGATTGCCACCAGAATTTGCCCCCGAAATGTCCCTAGAAACACCAGTTTTCGAGGAGACATTTGACGGTTTAAACAGCCCAGAAGAAACCTTAGTTTCTCCAGAAATGACTGGGAGCGAAGATTTTCCCGTCATGGCAGAACCAGCAATCTCTGACTGGGAGATGTCCGCTGCTGAGATAGAATTTCTCAACAGTTTAACATTAGAGGAAGAAACGAGAACTATCGGTAGCCTAGAAGAATTATCGGGTAATTACGGTCAGATTCAAGAAACCGTTAGCAGTGACACCAGTTTCTCTGATTTATTAGCCCCCGATGCCGAAAAATTCGCTGATAACCAAAATTTTCTCGATGACTTATTTGCTGATACCTCTGACAGCAATAACCCCGAATTATTCGATTATTTTGCGGAAGAAACCCCTACAGTTGCATCTAACCGCCAAAATGTTGCTTCTGTTGCGAGTGACCAAGAAGAACTAGATTTCTTCAGTATGTTGGATAATGAAGAAATGGCTAATCTAGAATCCTTACCTTCTGACGAAGAACTGCCCCTTGATGATCTATTTGGCGATGATTTATTCTCGGATGGGGACAATAGCAAAACCACGAGGCTAGAATCTCATCAGTAGGCAGATTGCCCGCTATGAAGGCAGAAGACAGAATTTCTTCCCCACCCGATTTCTGGCTTCTGACTTTCCTAACTGCGCCACCAGATGGGCGTTTTCCCCTTGTCCCCCGATTCCCATACCATAGAATAGTAAAAAAATCTACATCAAAAGTAGTGGACATTGGCAAAAAAACAAATATGATATAGGAGGATACGTTGTATCCTTTTGACTGTACCTAGCCTTTAAGTAAGGAGATATTCCCGTGAAACTCACTATCAAAACCCTTGTTTTATCCACTGCCACTTTCGGCTTAATGTGGGGTGTGGCACAAAACGCCCAAGCTGCTACTCTAATTCCTGGAGTCACTGCCTCAACGACCATATCAACTCAGTCTATGCCACTATGGGATATAAACGATACCGTCAACGGCAAGGGGCTGCCCGGTAACAATCCGAGTCTTACGGGAGTTCACGGGGAGTCGCAGACTGGTAATTCTTGGCGGTCAAATGTTTTAACTAACACGCCGCCGGGCAGCACAATTTCCTCAGGTACTATCACTTTTAATCTCAATGGTAGCTATAATCTATCTAAGTTTACTTTCTGGAACCTTGGCGGTAGTAGTGCCGAGCTTACCAGTCAGGGAATTAAAAATGTGACGATTCAATACTCCAACAACGGTGGAACAACTTGGAGTACCCTGAGTGGCGCTCCCAGTATGTTTGCTCAAGGAACTTTTGGTCCCGCTAGTTCCCCAGATAGAAGTCAGACCCCACAGCAGTTCAGTTTTGCCTCAGTCGCTGCGACTAATGTTAGATTTACTAATCTGAGTAACTTTGGAGGGTTCACTGACCCCAGCGCAAACAATCGCATTGGCTTCTCAGAGATTCAGTTTGCAGGAACCAAAATCCCCGAACCTTCTTCCTTGCTTGCTCTGTTAGCCTTTGGTTTAGCGGGCGTTAGTTTGGGAAAAAGAATTTAACTTAGTGTCAGCATAATTCCCTCGCTAGAAGTCCCTCGCTTTTAGCGATGGGATGAATGCCGAACCTATAGACAATTCTCAAAAACCGATGCTCCGATAAACAGATCCTGACCACTATTCCTGAAGCGATAACCGAGCTTCGGCGGGTCGTGTTGCCAGGGAAAGTATGGGTCTTAGGAACTAGGACGGATGCCGGGGTCGGGAAGGTAAGACTGGCTATCTTTCGAGGTAGAAAGCGCATCCCATTGAAGCAGGAAGCTCTCAACGACCTTGAGAGTAGTTCACTCTTTAGATAGGGGCTGCTGAAAAAGTTTTTCGTGGGGGCAGGGTGTGGGGTGTGGGGTGTGGGGTGTGGGGTTTTACCCATTTTCAGGTGGTCAATTACCTAATTTTCAGGGAAAAAATCCCTAA
>NZ_SFBZ01000184.1:0-13575 GCF_007095495.1 Microcystis sp. M_QC_C_20170808_M9Col
GACCAGAACAGAGTAAATCTGTTAAGGCAGGTGCGGAACCCCGCAAGGGAAAGAAGCAGAAACCTAAATCGTGAGGTTTGGGAATCGCCGTCCGTTTTACGGCGGCGAGGATGTCAAAGCATTTTCTCGTTACCGAATAAATCCTCAAGGTGAAAGTCCCCGGTTAGGGAAGCTAAGAGAGCAAAATTCTGGCTGTGCAAAGTCTAGGTTGATCCTTTAGCTATTTTTGGCTTGATATTTCCAGAATAACAGGGGTATGATCGCTAGGTTTTTCTTGTTTTCTGGGTTCTCGATCGATCAGACAATTAACGGCTTTTTCGTATAGCTGAGGAGTTAAATAAAGATGATCGATTCGCCAACCTCGGTTACGAGCAAAACCGCCGCTGCGATAATCCCACCAACTATAATGTCCTGCTGCCGAGGTGAATTTTCTAAAGGCATCTTGTAAGCCAATTTCTAACACCTTTTCTAAAGCTTCTCTTTCTTTAGCTGAAGACATAATATGATTTTCTTTGCCTTTGGGATCATAAATATCTTTATCTTCTAAGGCAATATTAAAATCCCCACAGATACATAATTCTTCTGGTTGAGAATTAATAATTTTATCTAGATATTTCCTGAGAGTTTCTAACCATTTAAGCTTATAAATATACTTGTCACTATCTAGGGAAGAACCATTAGGAACGTAGAGATTGATAATCCGAATATCGCCGATTACTCCAGTAATTAGCCGTTTCTGTTCGTCTAGTTCTCCTGTTAAATTTTCGCCGATAATTGGACTAAATCCCACAGTGATATCGTCCAGGGGTTTTCGGCTAAAAATCGCCACACCATTATAGGATTTTTGTCCAGAAATATAGAGATGATAACCCAAAGATTCAAAAGCTTCTCTGGGAAAATCTCGATCGATTACCTTAGTTTCTTGCAAGCATAAAACCTCAACGGGATTGAGTTGTAACCAATCAATTACCTGCTCTTGTCGGCTGCGAATCGAGTTGACATTCCATGTGGCGATTTTCATAGCTAAAAACCGATAATTTTTCTCACACTTCCTCAGCAAAACTGGTGCGACGCACAAACTCAAAAGGACCGGCGATCGAACCCCAGACTAATTGATCGGTTTCGGGATCTAAACCGCGATCAACGCTAATTAATCCCCGTTCACTAATTTCAAAACTATTATCTAAATAAGTCATTCTATCTTTGCGAAAGACTAAACATTGTTTACCCGGTTTCACCACCCCTTTAAAACTGTTACCTGTCCAAGTGACATTCATATCACAACCCAGCATCGGTTCTAACAAGTCTAAGGTGAGATTTTTGAGACGCTGGGGTTCTCTAGAAGCACCAAAAAAGTTAGCTTCCTCTTTAACTTTAAAGTTTTCTAGTTCAATATGATCATCGACTACCGATAATTTAAATACTCGCAAACGATAGGGACTATTGAGCATAAAATCGTAGGCCTGCTCTAAAAATAAGCTGGTTCCATTCAGTAATTCATCGGGCAAAGGGCGCATACACACGCGAATATGGGCAAAAAAAGGCGGATTAGCAAAAGCTTGTTCTTGATTACTAAAATCCGCCGCCATCCAGCGCGCTAGGGTTTTTATATCCGTGGGATGAGTCATAGTTTTTGAGATGTGAATGGCTATTAGCTATCAGCCATCAGCTAGTTAATCGCTCTGATAAATTTTCACTGATTACTGATAACTATGCCCCGATAATTGTTATTGTGCGATTACTTTAATTTCGATATCGGCACTAACTTCGGGATGGAGTTTGACTTGTACTTTATAGACTCCCAATTGACCGATATCGGGGACGGTAATACCACGGCGATCGATTTCTAATTTAGCATTTTCTAGAATAACCGTAGCCACATCTTGACTGGTGACAGTACCGAAAATGGCCTCGTTTTCACCCACCTGTTTAGGGATGCTGTAGGGACTGAGTTTTTCGATCGCAGTTTTTCTGGTTTCCGCTTCTTGTTTTTCAGCGAGGAGACGTTGACGCTCTTTTTCTTTCCTAAATTCTGCCTGTTTAATCGCGCCCTTGGTGGCTAAAACGGCCACACCTTGGGGGATAAGGTAATTGCGCGCATAACCGGGGGCCACTTCCACCACATCGCCATTTTCACCTAATTTGCTGACTTTTTGATTGAGGATAACCTGCATTCGTTTCGCCATGATCTTGACCTAAAACAATAGTTCCAAAACCTTTATCATACCATGCAATCGTTTTTATCTGTCCTCCCATCCGGACCGTCAGTTAGCTATGGAAAAACTACTTGGGGTTTGCTGAATAAATCTAACAACCTTGTTGGATAAGGTTTTTAGACTTTTTTTCCCTCAAAAACTGCCGACCATTGGAGTGATTGGGGGGAAAATTCCTGGACTTTTTCCCTGAAAATGGGTAAAACCCCACACCCCACACCCCACACCCCACACCCTACCACCACCGAAAAACTTTTTGCCGCAAACCCTACTTGAACAATCCGAGTCTCCCCAAAAGGAAAACTTCGTACCTCACCATTAAGATAACTGCTGTATTCAGTTTTCTTACCCAGTGTCCGTCAACTGGGAGGAATGCCGATAGCTGGTTAAAACCAGTAAGACAGGGCGGAGAGAGTAACTAAAGACCATTTTTTTGGTAAGATCAAAGCTAAACTAACCATCACGCCCTCTTGAGGAAAGATTTATTTATGAGCGATATAGGGTTTATTTTGACGATAATCAACAATTTCCTGCAAATTTACTCGGTAATCCTAATTGTTAGGGTTTTACTGACTTGGTTCCAAAATGCCGGTTGGGCCTATCAGATTATGTCTTTTCTCAGTCCGATTACCGATCCCTATTTAAACCTCTTTCGCTCGATTATCCCACCCCTAGGCGGGATGGACTTTTCCCCGATCCTCGCGTTCCTGCTGCTCAACGTTGTTCAGAGTGTCGTAGCCACAGGGGCCAGCAGTCTGGTCAGTAGCAGTTTCTAAATCCGCGGATCCACACTACTGGTAAAACCGGAAGCTTTGAATTTTTCCAGTCGCAAGGGGGTTGGTTGATTGGTAGAAACAGAAATTCTGATCTCGAAATCACTAATCCCCGGCGGCACTTCTGGAATTGCCCCGACTCGGCTACGATTTTGTAAAGCCGGTTCCCCGTTAGCATCGTAAATCCGACCAAAAACATCGGCATCATAGACGGTTTTGCCGGAATTATTTTTAGCTTTGCCGGTGATTAAAAAACAATTAGCAGGAAAACTGGTTCCTCCACTGGTGACACTCCCCTCGGCTAATTCGGGGGGACAGTCTTTGTAAGATACATCTAATAGTTGAATTGGGGTCAAAGCTTGAGCAATAGGGATGATAAGCCAGCTAGACAGCCAGAAAAGAACAGAAAGGAGCAAAACGGTGAGCGAGCGTGGTGTCATAGATGAGTGATTTTACGGTATGATTTCCCCAATACTTAGATTATCGTGGATCGTCACCCTTTGAAATCAGCTTTTTTAGGACTCTCATGGATCGAGATGAGATTGAAACCACTCTCAAAGCGGCTTTTCTCCAGTGTGAGGCTTTATTCTGTCCTCTCAATCAACAACAAAAAGAAATTTTGTTAGAGGTGTTTTTTGAGCGAAATTCCCTCGCTGATGGCAATCCCCTCGACGAATTAACATCTATGCAAAGGGAGATTTTACTGGAATTTATCCTCAAACAAGAACGGGAAAATTTAGCTTGGAAAAGTTCCCTTCTCAATGATTGGCTTAATGATCGCCCTTCCGGTGCGGTACAATTTATCCGCGATCAGTATGGCTTGGCTTGGTTGAATATCATAAAACCGATTCATTGGCAAGAATATTTACAAAAATTAAGGTTAACCAGAGAAAAATTACAGGTGGGAGATACGATCGAGGTGTCTAATGGATTATGGGAATGGATTCCCGCAGACGCTGCCGATAGTTGCGACTGGTTTCCCTGTGAGGTAATAGAAGTAAAGGAAAGTGAGGATGATTCCCCCCCTGTTAGTTGCCGTATTCGCTTTCAAAACGGCGAAGAATGGGAAATACAAGCAATATATCAGTGGAATCGCCCTAATTGGCGTTTTCTGACCTGAAGGAAGATCACTGCTCGGTTATCGGCTAAAATTTAAGATATGTAAAGAAGGGAGATAAATTTTATGGCCGCTAATGTTGAGATCTATACTTGGAGTTCCTGTCCTTTCTGTATCCGCGCTAAAGCATTACTCAAGAAAAAAGGGGTGGAGTTTACCGAATATTGTATCGATGGTGATGAAGAAGCGCGAGCCAAAATGTCCGATCGAGCTAATGGTCGTACAAGTGTACCACAAATTTTTATAAACGATCAACACATCGGGGGCTGCGATGACATCTATGCTTTAGATAGAAGTGGTGGTTTAGCTCCCCTGTTGCAGAATTAAGGATAAAAACTATTAATGAAACTAGCCTTTATTATCGATCCGATCGAGTATTTAGATCCGGGCCATGATACCAGTGTAGCTATCATGGAAGCGTCCCAATTATTAGGACATGAAGTCTGGATGACTTCCATCACGGATCTCAGTGCGATTGCGGGAAAAGCTTGGGCAAAACTAACTAAAATTGAACTGGTTCCCGTGGAGTTAAAAGATAATCATTGGGAGGCTGTATCTCAATGGTATCAAAGACAAGAGACAGTTTTTACCTGCCTAGAAAACTTCGATTTTGTCTGGATGCGAAAAGACCCACCCGTGACAATTGCCTATCTTTATGCCACCTATTTATTAGACCTGATCGAACCCCAAAAAACCCAAGTAATTAACTCAACTAGGGGTTTACGCCATGCCAACGAAAAGTTATATACGATTCACTTTGCTCAGGTAATGCCCGCCACAATTGTTTCCCAAGATAAAGCGACAATTAGGGAATTTGTCAACCAAAAAGGAGCGGCAGTTATGAAACCTTTGGGGGGCAAAGCAGGGGAGGGAATTTTATTTCTTAGTCCCGAAGATCGCAATCTCAATTCAATGATTGAAATTAGCACAAAATGGGGACAAGAACCAGTAATGATTCAAGATTATTTACCAGCTGCCAAAGAAGGAGATAAACGAATTATTGTCCTCAATGGTGAACCAATCGGGGCAGTTAATCGCATTCCCACTGGTTCGGAATTTCGCGGTAATATGGCGGTGGGTGGACGAGTGGCAAAAACAGAAATCAGCGATCGAGAATTAGAAATCTGTGCCACTTTAGCCCCAAAATTACGAGAAGATGGCCTATATTTTGTCGGATTAGATGTGATTGGTGGCTATCTGACGGAAGTTAATGTCACCAGTCCCACTGGCATTCGCGAGATCGATCGATTAAACAATGTTAGTTTAGGTCAACAGGTGATTAAATGGCTAGAAAGTTTTGCTGGTGCCAAGGCTCTGCCTTGACACACAATATTTAAGGCTCTTAAAATATCCTTCAGGTAGAACATGGGAACGAGATAAGAGAGTAGGAAACTTCTATTTAATACTGCTCACTTAAAACTCAAATCTGATAACTGATAACTTACCCACTGATAACTGATAACTATAAAAAAAATGAATGCTTTATCAATACCGACGTGGATGGTTCATGTATCGAGTGTCGTAGAATGGATAGCGGCAATCTGGTTAGTCTGGACCTATAGCGACATCAGTAGCGATCGATCGTGGCGAATGTTATCTTGGGGGATGTTACCCGCTTTAATTGGGGCCATGTGTGCCTGTACATGGCATTTTTTTGATAATATCAGTGCCTTATCCTGGTTAGTCACCCTACAGGCAGCCATGACTGTCTTAGGAAATTTTACCCTCTGTGCTGCCGGTTGGTGGCTGTGGCGTTCCAGTAAAATTAGCGTTAACAATGAATAAAGACAGTTTATTTGCCATCTCCCTGTTTCCCTATCTGGGGTTTCTTTGGTTTGTCACTCGTTCGGGAAAAATGCCCCGTTTAGCCCTAATTGGCTTTTATGTGCTGTTAATCTTCGTTTTTATCACCATTCCTGCCGGTATCTACGCCAAAATCCACTATGGTCAAGAATTAGCTAACGTCGATTGGTTACACGGCAGCGCCGAATTTTTCCTCACCCTCTCCAATATTCTCGTCGTCTTAGGTTTTCGTCAGGCAATTTTAGCGAAAAAGGAAACAGAGAAAGGGGAACAGGGATAAGGGGTGTGGGGTGTGGGGTGTGGGGTGTGGGGAAGTGGGAATTGGGGTGTAGGGTGTAGGGTGTAGGGTGTAGGGTGTAGGGTGTGGGAAGTGGGGAAGTGGGGAAGTGGGGAAGTGGGGGGTATTTTCAGGGAACAGTGGACAGTGAACAGTAAACAGTAATCAGTGAACTGACAACTCACATCTGATAACTGATAACTGATAACTGATAACTGATAACTGATAACTGATAACTGAATTGTGATACAATCGCCGCAAAACGTCCCCGCGTCAGTCAAATATGTCCCCGATTACACCGTCCATCAGCGTCAACGAACCAAACCCGCAGGCTGCCATCCAGACTTTATCGGTAGTGGTTCCCATTTATAACGAAGTGGACAGTATTCCCCATCTCGTCGAGAGTATAGCCACGATTTTGCGTTCTTATCAAATTAACTACGAGATAATCTGTGTTGACGACGGTTCTAAGGATGGTTCCACCGAGGTTTTAACTAATTTAGCTAAAAATCGCGATGATCTCAAGGCGGTAATATTGCGACGCAACTACGGACAAACCCCCGCCATGGCTGCCGGATTTAATTATGCCACGGGACAGATAATCGTTACCCTCGACGGCGATTTACAGAACGATCCCAATGATATACCCCTATTATTGGCCAAATTAGAGGAAGGTTATGACCTCGTGAGTGGCTGGCGCAAAAATCGCCAAGATGACCGGGTAAAACGGCTTTTACCCTCAAAAATAGCTAATTGGCTGATTGGCAAGGTAACAGGGGTCAAATTACAGGACTACGGTTGTTCTTTGAAAGCCTATCGAGCCGAATTAGTTGCCGATATGAATCTTTACGGGGAATTACATCGCTTTTTACCCGCATTGGCTTTTATTGAAGGGGCAAAAATAACCGAAATTCCCGTTAATCACCACGCTAGACGGTTCGGACAGAGTAAATATGGTTTAGGTCGCACAATTCGCGTGATTATGGACTTATTTACTGTCTTTTTTATGAAAAAGTTCCTCACCCGTCCGATGCACATTTTTGGACTCTACGGACTGTTATCGATGGTAGTGGGGATTATTTTAGGCACTTATCTGACTATTCTCAAACTCGGTTTCGGACAAGAAATCGGCGATCGACCTTTGTTAATCCTGGCCGTGTTATTCTTTTTAACTGGGGTACAATTACTCTGTTTTGGTCTTTTGGCAGAAATTTTGATGCGAACTTACCATGAATCCCAAAAACGTCCCATCTACCGCGTTCGTACTGTTGTCGGGAATAGGGGATTTTTCAGTGAGCAGTGAGCAGTAATCAGTGAGCAGTAAACAGTAATCAGTAAACAGTAATCAGTGAAAAGACATCTCGGAACTTGCCACTTAATATTGTTCACTGAAAACTCAAATCTGATGACTGATAACTAAATCACTGATAACTGAATCACTGATAACTGATAACTGATAACTGATAACTGAAAAAAATATGACTATTTGGGAACTTGATTTTTATTCGCGGCCGGTGGTGGATGAAAATAATAAAAAAAGATGGGAATTATTAATCTGTGAAACTCCGGCAACAATCGATCGCTCCTCCGATACAATATTTAAATATGCCAGTTATTGTCCTAATACGATGGTTAATTCCCAATGGTTAGGAGAGGCAGTTACTGCAGCTATCAAGGAAGCGGGGGTAACTCCCAAAAAAATTCGCTTTTTCCGTCGTCAGATGAATAACATGATTAGCAAAGCTTGCGAGGATATCGGTATTCCCGCTTCCCCTAGTCGTCGCACTCATGCTTTAACTAGATGGATAGAAGAAAGAATGGTTAATTTCTACCCCCAAGAAGTTGGTTATGATCAAAATTTAACTAAAACCGCTTCCGTTAATTATCCCCCTTTAAATGCTGTTCCCCTTCCCGATGCTGTCCGGGGAGATAAGGCAGATAAATGGGCTTTTGTTACGCTAGAATTGTCTTCTTTTCATGATCTAAAAGATTGGGATATTAGCTTCGGAGAAAATTTGCCCATACTAGGGATGGGATTAGATGAGAATCTAAAAATCCCCGGTTTAGTTATTTTTTCCCCCCGCGCTTTACCATTAGCTGGTTGGATGTCAGGGTTAGAAATGGCCTATTTAAAGTTAGAAACTGGTTCTCGTCCTCTGCTACGTTTAGAAACGGGTGCTAGTGATAGCTGGATTCTCGTCAATGTTACTAATACCGAGACTTTAAAGGAAGCCAAAAACTTTGAAGAAGCCAAACAAAAAGCCAATAATCTGCATTTTTTAGCCGTTCAATCTAACCCTGAATCGGAATCCTTCGCTGGTTTTTGGCTACTACAAGAAGGCTCTCAAGAGTAAAGTTTAGTCAGGGTGGGTTTTCAATCCACCCCCACAGAATTAACTTAAAAACATTGTCTAGTCCAGCTACCGTGTAACCCGTAGGGAATATGATGTTTAAGATGGATAACTGCTAGGGAATTAGTGATATCTTTAGCATCTAAGATTACCCCATTTGATCGATGATTGGCCGCATCGTAGGTGACTACCAATAACCAACCATCATCTTCAGCGATTCCATCGGGTTTAGGCACAAAAATTGGCTCACCCGCGAATCCCCGGGGAGCAAAAGAATGTAATTGTTTTTCTCCCGTTAATAGGTCCAGTTTTAAGATTGCTTGCAAAGGAGCATTACCAGTGGCATGATGAGCGGCAGCGATGTATAAATAACGGTAATCTCGACCAACTTTTGCAGGATTAATACTGGGAAATTCACAACAATGCTCTAGAATACATTCTCTTGTAACCGTATTTTCTGATAAATTTAGTGTAAATCGCCACAGATGTCCGGGAGCTAAACTATCAAAATCTACCGATTGAAAATTGCTATTTGAATCCAGTTGTGGTAAGGATTGATAACAAATAGAATCGATATAAATTTTCTCCCCTTGTGCAAAAGCATTGCTATGATGGAAGACAAAACCTGATGGAGTTTCTAAAACTTTCACTTCTCTTTTGTTAGGATCCCGGGGGATAATAATAATCTTAGTTAACTTGTCCGGTTGATTGATGACGCATTCTCCCGCACCTTTTAACCCAAAAAGAAAGGGAAAAGGATTATAACCAACCGGGTTTTGGAAAAAGATAGCGTAGTGGGGAGTAATAACAAAATCGTGGATAAAACAAAAGCCCGGTACACTGTGGGTATGACGACGTAATAACTTACCCGTGGGACTAATTTCGTAGAGAGTAATGGCACTCGACAAACCCGTTTTAATGGCAAAATTTACCAGACAAGGTTGATGATTATCGAAGATACAAGCGGGATCGATGCGAGGATGAGCGGCAAAAGAATCGCCTTTTTCCAAGATACCATCGAGATAGTCTAAACCAATAGTATCAAGGGTTTTAGCATCGAGGCGATGGGGTTCGGCCGCTTCCCAAAGTGCCAGTAATTTATCACCCCAGTAGATAACATTAGTATTAGCAATATTTTTCAGACGCAAATCAAAAGCATTGCCGAAAATTCCCCCCGGTTTTTTCGTGCCGAAAACACCGCGATAAAGGGGTTTTCCCGCTTTCTGTTCTTGGAGATAACCCTCAGTTTTCACAAAACGATTACGATAATGTACGCGCCCATGATTGAAGCTAATCGCGCTGATCATACCATCCCCATCGAAGGGATGAGCGATCGCAGTGCCAGCGATATCGAGTAAACCGGGGCCGTTTTTAAAGACTGTACCCTGTAAATCGGCGGGAATTTGCCCCTCGATGTCTTCTACCTCGTAATCGTACTCGTTAGGTTGGGATTGATAGCCTTTTTGCCAATCCTGACGATTATAGGATTTTTCGCCAATTGTCGGAGTTAATACCATAGTAGTTTTACGTTTGTATTTACTTTTCTTAACATAACTTAAAACTACCAGAGCTAAAAAGAAGGGGGTGGCGAATCATTTTTCCAGCTATTCACCCCCTCCTTGCCGTCATGTTATTTAACAAACAACATTTCTTGATAGGTAGGTAGCGGCCAGAAATTGTCGGCCACTTCCCCTTCCAGTGTGTCAGCATATTCGCGCACCTTATCCATCAAGGGACGGATCGTTTGAGCGGAATACTGCATATGTTCCTCGATCGAGTCAAAATCGTCTTTAGCCATGGCCTCACTCAGTTTGCTAACGCCATCCATCAGTAATTTAATTAAATTCGAGACGGTTTGGGCCCTTTCCTTATCCATCTCGATGCCGATCGCCGACGCATTAGCGATCGCCAAAGACAATTCCGACAAGTAGCGAACGGCAGCGGGATAAATAATCGTTTTAGCCATACTTACCACCAGTTTCGCCTCCACCTCGATGGCCAGTAAATACTGTTCTGCATAGACATCGAAACGACTTTCCAGTTCAACGGGGGTAAGCACACCCATGCGGGCAAACAGTTCTTCGATATAATCAGCCTTCAGCACGGGTAAAGCATCGGCAGTGGTGCGGAGATTAGCCAAACCGCGCTCTTCTACCGCCATTTTGTGCCATTCCGGGGAATATCCGTTACCTCCGAAGATCACATTTCTGTGTTTGTCCATGATCTCCTTGAGAACACCCTGGGCAGCAGTCTTGAGGTCTTCCCCTGCTTTCATCCGGCTTTCTAAGTTATCCGCCACCCAAGTCAGGGAATCCGCTAGAATCGTGTTCATCGCCACCAGCGGCCCGGAAACTGACTGATTAGAACCCACGGCGCGGAATTCAAAGCGATTGCCCGTAAAAGCAAAAGGAGAGGTACGATTGCGATCGCCAGGATCTTTGGGGAATACCGGCAGGGTATCGACACCGAGATCCATCAACCCCGGGGCATCGGAACCCTCAATTCGTCCTTGGCTAATTTGGTCGAATACCTTTTCTAACTGGCTGCCCAAATATACGGAAATAATGGCGGGAGGAGCTTCATTTGCCCCCAAACGGTGATCATTGCTGGCGGTAGCCACCACTGCGCGTAAAAGCGGCCCGTACTTGTGAACACCACGAATTACCGCCCCACAGAATAACAAAAACTGCATATTAGCGTGGGGAGTATCGCCCGGATCTAACAGATTGCCCTGGGTGGCGTTGCCGACGGACCAGTTAACGTGTTTTCCCGAACCATTAATTCCCGCAAAGGGTTTTTCGTGCAGTAGGCAAACAAAACCGTGTTTTTTAGCCGTACTTTTCAGCAAAGTCATAATTAACTGCTGATGGTCACTGGCCACGTTAGCGGCCTCGAAAAAGGGGGCAATCTCGAACTGTCCGGGAGCGACTTCGTTATGGCGGGTTTTGGCCGGAATGCCGAGGCGATACATTCTTTCCTCTACTTCCTGCATAAACACCTGAACCCGTTCGGGAATCGCGCCAAAATAATGATCGTCGAACTGTTGACCCTTAGCGGCGGGTTTACCAAATAGGGTGCGACCGGTGAGCAGTAAATCGGGGCGACTATGGGCAAAATGAGCATCTACGAGGAAATATTCCTGTTCAGCGCCGCAGCTGGAGTTAACGGGGGCGACTTCCGTATGTCCTAAGAGCTTCAGCACCCTGGTGGCGGCTTTACTCATCGATGAAATCGAGCGTAAAAGCGGCGTTTTTTTGTCGAGGGCTTCTCCTGTCCAAGAGATGAAAACCGTGGGGATACACAGGGTGACACCATTATCCGTCTCCATGACGTAGGCCGGACTGGTGACATCCCAAGCGGTGTAACCCCGCGCTTCAAAGGTGGAGCGAAGTCCGCCGTTAGGAAAGGAAGACCCGTCCGGTTCTCCCTGTACTAAGACTTTGCCCGTAAATTCCGTGATCACCGAACCGTCGCTCTGCACAGAGATAAAACCATCGTGTTTTTCGGCGGTGGCGTTAGTCATCGGATAGAAGACGTGAGCATAGTACAGCGCCCCTTTGGACGTGGCCCAATCTTTCATCGCTGCCGCTACCGCACTGGCGATGGAAACGTCTAATTTTCCCCCAGTTAAAATCGTGTTTTTGACCGATTTGAATACATCTTTGGGAAGACTGGCCTGCATTTTGCTCAGGGTAAACACATCGGTTGCCCAGAGGGCCTCTAAACGCTGAGGAATTTTGCTAGGTAGGGGTTTACGATCCGTTACTTGAGAGATAGCTTGAACACGGGTTCCATAACTCATAAGTATTTTTCCTATTTTGTTGTGTCGTGGATGAAGGGTTACTTTACTTAGGCGATGACAAGTTTCCTACTGATTTTGATGTTGAATTCTGGTCAGAGGCTATTCTCCGCTTAATAATTTTGATCCCACGGCACAAGCTTCTCTGCGGTTTTTATCTGCTTGCGCCGGCCTCTTTCCCGATCAATTAGCAACACCAGCCTTCATCTTAAGAACAGATGATCGAGAGATTTGTATCAAAGATTACAAATATCCCAAACCCGATCTTCCACAAGCGATCGCACTGAGAAAACGGGTTTCTTTGAGAAACCCGTTTTCTGGAGATAAAACTCTATACATCTATGCAATCGATAAAAAAGCGATATTTGACAAAATCGGGGGGGGGTAAAATGCTGGTGTAATTTACCCAAAATTGCCCATGAATTTTACAACTAACTTCAAATCTCTCTCTCTGGCTGGTGTTGTCTTCGCTGGCACAGTTAGCGCGATCGCTGTCCTTGGCCTTGCTACTGTCAAACCAGCCACTGCTGCGGAGTTCGTTACCTTTGAGACCGATCCTTCGGTATCCGTTCCTAACGGGTTTGTCAGTAATCCCCCCGATTCCCAATTAGTTTCCTTCAGTGACACTCTGGGAGCAAATCTTGTTATCGGTAATTTTGGCGTTCAAGGAAATGGTCAGAGCCTTGCAGTGCGAGTTGACGATGCCAGCGCCCTCAAAATGAACTTCTCTCATCTGATGAAGTCGCTCTCCTTAGATTTCGGCAACGACGATCCTTACTTTTCTAGTCCTGGTGATACAGCCGAACTGACCCTCTTTCTAGGGGCAACCCAAGTTGGTTTCGTCTCTGTCCCGATGAACCGCGACGACATCATGAATCAAACCATCTCATTTGCTGCTAGTGGGCCAGGTCAATATTTTGACATGGCAACCTTCTTCTACAATGTAGCGGTTCCCACCCCTGCTGGCACTTCTGGCTTGATTGAAGTTGTCGATAACATTGAGTTCCAACCAGCAGGGAAAGCAGTTCCCGAACCTAGTACCGTTCTAGGTTTAGGATTGTTAGGCTTGGTTGCATTGGTTAAACGCCAGTTAATGCCAAAGCCAGACAGCGACAAAGCTTAATTAGGGTCTGCTGAAAAAGTTTTTCCTAGGGGCAGGGTGTAGGGTGTAGGGTGTGGGGTGTGGGGTTTTACCGATTTTGAGGGGGTCAATTACCTAATTTTCAGGGAAAAAGTCCCTGA
>NZ_SFBZ01000185.1:0-4602 GCF_007095495.1 Microcystis sp. M_QC_C_20170808_M9Col
GCGGTAGCGTTAATGGGTGCAGTGGTATAGTTGAAGGTAATTGGTTGTGAATTGGGATTATCAACTATGACGGTGAGGATGGCATTATTATCTTTACCTTCCACTACGGTGATGTCATTGATGGAGAGTTGCGAGGTGACAGTGGTATCGTCATTATTAATTGTCCCCGTAACTGGAGTAGTCGTACCTATCGTATAACCTGTCCCCGCAGCAAGGGTTAAAATAACAGTTTCGTTACTTTCTACTATTGTGTCAGCAGTGGGGTCAATTGTTACTGTCGCAGTGGATGAACCAGCAGCAAAGGTGACTGTATTGTTAGTCCCTGTACGAGTGTAATCGGTATTGAGAGTAGCTGTTCCCCCGATGGTGTAATTGACGGTTAAAGGATTAGTTGTTACTCCGCTACGAGTGAAGGTATAGACTAAGTTAGTTGTCCCATCTTCTGTCACACTTGCGGGAGAAACTGCTAGGGTGACACTGGTATCGTCATTGAGAATTGTTCCCTGTCCCTGATTATCGGCTAAGGTGACGTTACGACCATTGGTTTGTAAATTACTAAGATTAACGAAGAAAGTCTCGTTAGTTTCAACTTTGGTATCGCCATTAACAGCTACAGTAATCGTCTTAGAAGTCTCACCAGCATTGAAGATTAAGGGAGTAGTAGCAATCGCCGTATAATCGTTATCTGTTGTCGTAGCTGTACCGTCTGCGGTGGCGTAATTAACCGTTACTGCTGTATCAACTGCATTAGAAAGAGTGACGGTAAATACTGCATTGGTTGTCCCGCTATTTCCTTCGGTAATTGTGACATCAGTAATCGCAATCGATGCGCTGTCATCATTATTAATCGTACCTTGACCCTGATTATCAGCTAGGGTGACGTTACTGCCATTGGCTTGTAAATTGCTGAGATTGAGGAAAAATGTCTCATTGAGTTCAACTTGATTATCGCCATTGACTGGAACTGTAATCGTTTTAGAAGTTTCTCCTGGATTGAAGGTTAAGGTGGTGGTAGGAATAGCGGTGTAATCGGTTCCGGCGGTGGCTGTACCGTTGGCGGTGGCGTAATCGACGCTCACAACCGTACTGGCAGCACTAGAAAGGCTCACGGTAAAGACCGCGTTAGTGGTGCCGCTATTGCCTTCGGTCACGGTAACATCGTTGATAGTAAGAGAAATTGCGGGTTGAGAAACATCGGTAATGCTGACGGTGGCGGTGGGGTCGGCATTGAGGAGGACTGAGACGTTGCCTCCGTTATAGTTCGCCGTTGCCAAATCGGATTTGCCGTCGCTGTTGAAGTCTCCTACTGCCACGGAAGTGGGAAAATTCCCCACAGTAAAGTTAGTGGGCGTGCCAAAACTGCCCGTGCCGGTTCCTAATAGCACTGAGACGTTGTTGCTGTTACCGTTCGTCACAGCCAAATCGGATTTGCCGTCGCCGTTGAAGTCCCCTACCGTCACGGAAGTGGGACGACTCCCCACGGAAAAGTTAGTGGCGGGTCCGAAACTGCCCGTGCCGGTTCCTAATAGCACCGATACGCTGTTGCCAAAATAGTTCGCCGTCGCCAAATCAGATTTGCCGTCGCCGTTGAAGTCCCCTACTGTCACGGAAGTGGGAGCATTCCCCACAGAAAAGTTAGTGGCGGTGCCGAAACTGCCCGTACCGGTTCCTAATAACACTGAGACGTTGTTGCTGTTACCGTTCGCCACAGCCAAATCGGATTTACCATCGCCGTTGAAGTCCCCTACCGTCACGGAACGGGGAAAACTCCCCACGGAAAAGTTGGTGGCGGTGACAAAAAGGCCCGTGCCGGTTCCTAATAACACTGAGACGTTGTTGCCACCTTGGTTCGCCGTTACCAAGTCTAGTTTGCCGTCGCCGTTAAAGTCTCCTACCGTCACGGAAAAGGGACCATTCCCCACGGAAAAGTTAGTGGCGGCACCAAAACTGCCTGTGCCGGTTCCTAATAGCACCGAGACGTTGTTGTTATTAAAGTTCGCCGTTACCAAGTCTAGTTTGCCGTCGCCGTTGAAGTCCCCTACCGTCACGGAAACGGGAGTGTTCCCCACAGTAAAGTTAGTGGCGGCACCAAAACTGCCTGTGCCGGTTCCTAACAGCACCGAGACGTTGTTGCTACTAAAGTTCGCCACAGCCAAATCGGATTTGCCGTCGCCGTTAAAGTCCCCTACCGTCACGGAATTGGGATTACTCCCCACAGTAAAGTTGGTGGCAGGATTAAAGCTGGCGCTGGAGTTGGCACCAAGAATGTAGTCTCCCCCCGATGTCAGGTTGACTTTGACGGTTTCGTTGGGGTCACTTACCGCATCGGATACCGCGACCACGTTGAGGGTGGCGGTGGTGGCTCCGGCGGCGATGGTGAAGGTGTTGGCGGTTACTGCGGTGATATTTGTGCCAGCAGTGAGGGAATAGTCGGCGATATTGGTGGCGGTAGTGCCGGTGGTGTTGAAGTTGACCACTATCCCACCCGTGGGCGCGGGGGTGTCTAGGCTGATGATAAAGGTGCCGACGGTTCCCCCTTCTACCGGGTTGGTGCCGGGGGCGATGGTGATTTTGGGGGTGGTATTGAGGAGGACTGAGACGTTGTTGGTGAAACGGTTCGCCACAGCCAAATCGGATTTGCCGTCGCCGTTGAAGTTCCCTACCGTCACGGAAGTGGGATAACTCCCCACGGTAAAGTTAGTGGCAGTACCGAAACTGCCCGTGCCAGTTCCTAATAGCACCGATACGTTGTTGCCGTTCCGGTTCGCCGTAGCCAAATCGGATTTGCCATCGCCGTTGAAGTCCCCTACCGTCACGGAAGTGGGACGACTCCCCACGGAAAAGTTAGTGGGCGTGCCAAAACTGCCCGTGCCGGTTCCTAATAGCACCGATACGTTGTTGTTGTCACGGTTCGTCACAGCCAAGTCAGATTTGCCGTCGCCGTTGAAGTCCCCTACTGCCACGGAATAGGGACTACTCCCCACAGTAAAGTTAGTGGCGGCACCAAAACTGCCCGTGCCGGTTCCTAATAGCACCGAGACGTTGCTGCTAACAATGTTCGCCACAGCCAAATCGGATTTGCCGTCGCCGTTGAAGTCCCCTACCGTCACGGACCAGGGATAACTCCCCACGGTAAAGTTAGTGGCGGGTCCGAAACTGCCCGTACCGGTTCCTAATAGCACCGAGACGTTGTTGTTGTAAAAGTTCGCCACAGCCAAATCGGATTTGCCGTCGCCGTTGAAGTCCCCTACCGTCACGGAAAGGGGACCAGCCCCCACGGAAAAGTTGGTGGCGGTGCCAAAACTGCCCGTGCCGGTTCCTAATAACACTGAGACGTTGTTGTTGTAAAAGTTCGCCACAGCCAAATCCAATTTGCCGTCGCCGTTGAAGTCCCCTACCGTCACGGAATAGGGACCAGCCCCCACGGAAAAGTTGGTGGCAGTGCCAAAACTGCCCGTGCCGGTTCCCAATAGCACTGAGACGTTGTTGCCACCACGGTTCGCCACAGCCAAATCGGATTTGCCGTCGCCGTTGAAGTCCCCTACCGTCACAGAACGGGGATCACCCCCCACAGTAAAGTTAGTAGGGGTACTAAAGGCCATTTCCACACTAATCGCTTGCCCATCAACGGTAATAGTCGCCGCGTCATTTTCCTCTCGTATCGCCGCGATTTCCGCCTCCGTCAGGCTTTCTCCCCGCACCAGCGCCGAAAATAACTGCCCCTCATCCCCCGGCGTATCGCTGCTGTTGATTTGCGCGTCGATAAAATGCCCAATTTCTTCTAATAACACCGCTTTGAGGGTGGTAGCGTCCCCCGAATCAATCAGCGCTTGAGAAATATAAATCTTATTAATACTGCTGGAATATGCGCCGAAAATCCCTGAATTGCCAAGGTTTTTAACTGTAATAGGGGGAAGTTGACTAAAATCTCGACTTTGCCACTGCTGTCGTAATTGCGTCGCTTTAACCACATCATAACTTGTGCCAAAAGCAGTTTCTAAATTTGCCCAAAAACCATCAGATTGAGCGAAATCGAACAAAATATCGTAAACAGCAGGAAGAAGCGGCAACAGGGTAGAAGTCATGACATTAACTGCAAAGGATGACTGGTGCTATTTTATGCAAAAAATCGCCAATCTTTCAAGGGTGCTATGACAAAAATTAACATTTATACAAGAAAACGGGTTTCTCGAAGGAACCCGTTTTCTAGATATTAGGATAAGATTATTGGATTCTTGCGAAAGACTGCTTAAATTCTGCGAGAGAATTAGCGGTAGCTGCTAATTTTAGTAGCTCTTCTAAGATAGTAGGGTTAGTGATTTTGCCGATTATCTCTTCAATTTCTGAAGAAATCTCTCCAAACCGCACAGTTAAAACTGTTTTTATAGCATCGCGGCTTTTTTGTAATGCTCCAATTTCCTTACCAATTTCCTTGCCTATTTCTTTACCGCGTTCGATTCCTCGTAACTCCCCAATTTCCTCACCAATTTTCCTTCCTCGTAACTCCATATTACTTACTAAAGGCATGGTTCTTTCCTCCTCAAATTGTTTGATTTTACTCTCTAAACTTGACTGTAATTCAGGGGATAAAGTCATCATATT
>NZ_SFBZ01000186.1:0-4712 GCF_007095495.1 Microcystis sp. M_QC_C_20170808_M9Col
AATTATAGATGATTTCCTGACCTAAGATCACATTTTATTCTTTTTTCCACTTCAATCTAAGAATTGAGAAAAAAGCAAAACCTTATATTATACCATAAAAAAATTATGCAAGAGGTCTACTGACTATAACGGGGCAAACGATTATATTCAAATTAAGAATACTGGTACACTTAGCCTATCGTATGCAAATTTGGGGGTCGGTAGTTCTGCTTTAGATACAGCCATCTATCAAAGCGGTGACTTAATTGGAGTAGTTCAAGATATAGTCATTTCAGATAAGTCTGATACACTCTAGACCAGTTAAACCCTTATGAACTCTGGCATTGATATTCTCAATCTTAATTGAAATGACTATAACACCAGTATTGCGTTAACCAGTTATTACTTTCAATTTGTTTAGCATCGCCTCGTAGGTTGGTTTCTATAAAAAAAACGAGTTTCTTTAAGAAACCCGTTTTCTTTGATCGCTAATGCTTACTCCTAAATTGCTCGACAAAACATAATAAATATCCTCTTTATTCAGTCAGAAGTATTTTCTTGCCAAACAGCCAATGCCATTTGATGAACAGATCGCCAAGGTAGATGATGCTGACGGGCAATAGCGGCACAATCTTCGTATTCTGGTTGTACGGTAATCGGTTGATTAATTGACTCTTTGTAGGCAACTTTTAGCCGAATTTTACCATAGACAGTATCGATCGATTGTATCTCTCTTTTTAAGATTGATCGCTCTTGAATCGTCCTTCTAATGCCTAAAGTTGTGGTTTCCTGAAAGATCATACTTTCACAAATCGCAATTTTATCCAAGGCACAAATTACTGTCAAGAGTATCCCTAAACGAGATTTTTTCATAGTAATTGCTTGACTAAATACATCCAAGGCACCCACTTGTAATAAAGACTCGCTTAAGTAGGCGATCGCTTGCGGATTTAAGTCATCAATTTGAGTTTCTAAAACTGCCACGGTTTCCCTTTCATCTAGCTTTTCTGGTGTTTTTTTCCCTAACCAAAGCCGGACAAGATTGGGAATCGGTAAATCTTTTGTACCTGCCCCTAAACCGACCTTTTCTAACTGCATTTTCGGCGGTTTACCGAAACTTTTAGCTAAAGTTGTCACAATAGCTGCCCCCGTGGGTGTTACTAACTCCGCTTCGATGCCATTACTATAAATTGGTACTTGTCCCTGACTAAACAATTGTACTACTGCTGGCACGGGAACCGGTAAACGACCATGGGCGGCCTGAACTGTACCGCCGCCGGTGGGTAGAGAAGAACAGTATAATTCACTCACCGATAGCCAATCCAAACCCAAACAAGTCCCGACGATATCAACAATGGCATCGGTTGCCCCCACTTCGTGAAAATGCACCTTTTCCGGCGCGATCCCGTGAACGGCTCCTTCTGCGATCGCAAGTTGTTGAAAAACCGCTAAACTCCATTCTTGGACTTTCTGGGGTAAATTTGCCTGTTTAATTAAATTTTCAATCTCCGGTAAATGGCGAGCGGGGGTATGATGGTGATGGTGGTGATGATCAGCAGACTTCTCGGCAGTGACATCGACGTGAACCTTAGTGGCAATTTGACCGCGACGATGCACTTTTTCGGCCCTTAACTGATATTCATCCTCGATTCCTAAAGTTTGTAGTTGTGCAATCAGGTATTCTAGGGGGACTCCTAAATCTACTAATGCCCCTAAACACATATCCCCGGCGATTCCCGTGGGACAATCCCAATAGGCGACGATTTTGCTATCATGGCTACTATTTACTCTCTCCATCCCGAAAATCCCCAGCAACGTTCTATCCAAGAAATCTGTCATGCCCTTAAAAATGGGGCAATTATGCTTTATCCTACCGATACTGTCTACGCGATCGGTTGCGATCTCAATGTGAAATCTGCCGTCGAACGAGTTCGCCAAATCAAGCAACTATCTAATGATAAACCCTTGACGTTTCTCTGTTCTTCTTTGTCGAATATTTCCGAGTACGCAGTGGTCAGCGATTATGCCTATAAGATTATGCGACGAGTCATACCCGGTCCCTACACTTTTCTCTTACCGGCGACTAAATTAGTGCCGAAAGTGGTGATGAATCCGAAGCGGAAAACCACCGGTATCCGGGTTCCCGATCACGTTATCTGTCGCACTATTATCGAAACCCTAGAAAATCCCATTATCTCTAGTTCTGCCCATCTTCCCGATCAGGAGGGGGATTTTCCCACCAAGGGATTAGAATCCGCTAGGTTATTCGATGCCCTCGATCATATAGTTGATTTAATTATCGAAGATGGTTCGGCTCCCGGTTCGGAAGTGTCAACAATTGTTGATTTTACCGGCGATCAACCGGATATCGTGCGTCAGGGTTTGGGTTGGCCGGAATTACAACAATGGTTTTAACGAAGGCAAAAGGCAAAAGGCAAAAGGCAAAAGGCAAAAGGCAAAAGGCAAAAGGCAAAAGGCAAAAGGCAAAAGGCAAAAGGCAAAAGGCAGCTTTGTTCTCCCCACACCCCACACCCCACACCCACACCCCACACCCCACAACTTGCCACTGATAACTGATAACTGATAACTGATAACTGATAACTGATAACTGATAACTGTATCGGTTATTGCGACTTTTTATTTCCTGAAAACCGCCTTGTGTAAGCCAAGTTAGTTGCTTAAGATAGATGTAATCGCAGTCAGAGAAAACCTCTCAAGGAAATTATTACTATGGCTTTCACTCTTTATTCTCCCTTCCTAGAAATTAATTCTGTTCAACGTCAAATCGATCAACTTTTTCAAGAAGTATTACCGACAACTTCCTTGGTATCTCGTCCACCGGTGGAAATCTCTGTTAATGAGGATTCCGTGGAATTAAAAATCGAATTACCTGGTGTGGATATTAAAGATATCGATGTGGAGGTTAGCAAGCAAATGGTGGCTATTAACGGGCAACGTCAACGCCCTGCCGAGGTAGAAAACAGCGAATTTTATTATGGTAAATTTAGTCGCTTGATTACCCTGCCAGTAGAGGTGCAAAATAGCCAAGTTACCGCTAACTATCAAGACGGTATTCTTTATCTCACCCTCCCGAAAGCGGTGGCAGAAAAAAATAAAGTGGTGAAAGTTAATCTTGGTTAGATGAGAAAAAGACTGGAGAATTTCTCCAGTCTTTAGTTTTATTTGTGGTCGCTAACTGTTAATTGGATTCTTTGCCATTTACGTTAACGGGACGGGGCTGAATAACACCAAAACCGCCGTGATTGCGTTGATAGATAACGTTGATTTCGTTAGTGTCTTTGTTGCAAAACATATAGAAATCGTGATCGACTAATTGCAATTGTGTTAGTGCTTCCTCAATAGTCATCGGTGGCATGGCAAAGTATTTCATCCGCACTACTTCCGCAGGTAATTCGGGAGTGCGATCGCCAATTAGGCTATCATCTAAGGGTTTCTCTTGCACCACCTCGCTAGTTTTAACGGGGGCGTTGGTGCGATGATCCACCAATCTTTCTTTATACTTGCGGAGTTGACGAGCGATTTTATCAGAAACTAAATCAATACTCGCGTACAAATTTTCGCTTCCTTCTTGAGCGCGAATCACTGTCCCATTAGCATAAACCGTTACTTCCGCTTTGTGGCGATCGGGAATGCGTGCATTCTTTTCCACGGAGAGGTGAACATCGACCTTTGTGGTTATGCCGTTAAAATGTTTCACCGCTTTCTCCAGCTTTTGTTCCACATAATCATGAATAGGTTCGGTGACAGCGATATTATTGCCCTGAATCAATAGCTTCATACTCACTACTCCATCTAAAAATTTTGCTATGGACTGCCCAGATCAACTATTTTTAAGGGATGTTGATGCCAGGAATTTAATCCTCAAAAAAACTGCTCGATCGCGCTGTTGATTGAAAGTCAATTAGAGGTCACAGTCTAGATATTGTCGGTGTTTTCGTTCTCTTTTTTTTGTCGGATCGCGCGGAAAATTCATCGGGTCGAGCGCCTATTTGCAACTGGATTTATCTACCTCTATTCTAACAAGTTTCTTTAAACCTTCTCTTAACAGAAATGCGAAGTTCTGTTAACTTTCATTTAAAGAAACTGATTTTTGCCGCCAGCAAGGGAATCCGGTGATTGTTTCTCCTGCTCGACGGTTAACCTCGGAATAGATGGGATAACCTTAGATTAGCACTTAGTATTCTCCCCAACATCTATATCTTCCCTTCTTTTAATTTTCCTTTGCGCTCCTTCACATTTCTTAAATAATTTGACAAATCTCGCCATGAATGCTTAAAAAATACCTCGTCTCTGTGGGCTAAAAATTCGGGCAATTACGCCCTATTCTTTGGCAACAGCGATCGCTGGTGGGGCGAGAATTGCTAATCCCGACTTACCTGATATCCTGCTAAGTAGGGAGGCACAATTATTTGTAGGATGGGTTAGCGGTAGCGTAACCCATGCGGGCGTTGGGTTTCATGCTTCAACCCAACCTACGTTCATCTTATATTTAATTCCACCCACCCACATTAGTCGGATCTTTCTTAACAAAAAGAGAAGAAACTTAAAAAAAAGGGGAAACGATTGATAGGTATAGTTTTGAAAGAAGGAATCAAGGTGGAGGTAAGCAAAAAAATGGAGAAATGGGCAGCCCAAGAATTACAGTATGCAGACCTAGGGGACACCAGAAGAAAGAAAAGGTTAATCAGTATCGTAGAAAACTTGGCCAGCCA
>NZ_SFBZ01000187.1:0-11592 GCF_007095495.1 Microcystis sp. M_QC_C_20170808_M9Col
GTGGCGGCAGCGAGATTGCTTTGCACCTGTTTTTCGGGGATAGTTTCTAAAGAACGGGACACCTGACTTAACACCTGTTCGGGGTCATCGGTATTGCTGAGTACGGCAAAGGGTAATAACTCATTGTTCGCTTAATTTTTTAAGGGAAGGGTTTTAAAATTGCTGTAACCTTTATCCTGTATGCTTTTTAGCGAATAAGGTAAGCGGAACATTGCCGAGAGTGCGATCGCCAATTGGCTCGTTCAAACCCTAGGTATTTCTACAAAATTGAGACGCACCGGGTTGAATCTCCCTAAAACAGCACAAAGAAGATAACTGCTATATCCAATACACAAAATTTAGCTGTTTCAGTCCACTAAAGCTGCTGACTTAGAAACAATTGCGTTAGAATTAAAG
This sequence comes from Microcystis sp. M_QC_C_20170808_M9Col, assembly GCF_007095495.1. Classification (NCBI taxonomy): domain Bacteria; kingdom Bacillati; phylum Cyanobacteriota; class Cyanophyceae; order Chroococcales; family Microcystaceae; genus Microcystis; species Microcystis sp. M_QC_C_20170808_M9Col. The sequence continues at coordinate 397 of NZ_SFBZ01000187.1, forward strand.
AAATATTACAAGTGGTTGACAAAAATGAGCAAGCCTGATACACAAGCCATTGCCCTCCAGTTAGAAAGTAGCAATTCTAAAGATCGTCTGCTGGCCTTGGCATCCCTGCGAGAAGTGACCCCGGAGGAAGCTGTACCCTTGATCAAAAAAGTCCTTTATGATGAAATGCTGCCAGTGCGATCGATGGCTGTCTTTGCTTTGGGAGTCAAACAAACCGAGGAATGCTTTCCTATCCTAGTGGATTTGTTAGCCAATGATGCCGATTATGGCATTCGCGCCGATGCTGCGGGGGCCTTAGGTTATTTAGAAGATATTCGCGCTTTTGAACCCCTACAACGGGCTTTTTACGAAGACACGCAATGGTTAGTCCGCTTTAGTGCCGCCGTCGCTTTGGGCAATTTGGGCGATATTCGGGCTAAACAGGTGTTATTATCGGCTCTCGATAGTAACGAAGCGGTTATTCAACAGGCCGCTATTGCCGCCCTTGGCGAAATCAAAGCAGTGGAAACCGTCGAGAAGCTTTTAACCTTTGTTAACTCCGATGACTGGTTAATCCGGCAGCGATTAGCGGAAGCTTTAGGCCATCTTCCGGCGGAAAAAACAATCGCGGCCTTAAAATTTTTGGTCAAGGACGAACACCCACAAGTGCGCGAAGCGGCCCGTTTATCTTTGCAAAAATTGGTCTAGGGATAGGATAGAATAAATAATCTATTCTTCCAGAGCGATCGATCTTTGCCTACAGCCATTCATGGACATTCAAGAATTTATTAATCTCTGTGCGGGTAAATGGTTTTCTCAGCGTACCAGTTATCAATTAGCCGCCCAAAAAGTTGCCAATAATAAAGCAGAAATCACCATCGATTTGCTGGCCGCCGATGCTGCCGATGTGGTGCAATTATGTTTAGAAAATAACTGTCAGTCCCAGGCCAATCTAGGGGGATGGAAAGCGACTTGGGATAATTCCGTGGACTATGGACAACCGAAAAAAATCGGTTCTAGCTATTTAGTTTGGCTGCCCTCAGGGAATTCTTGGCAAGGAAAATTAATCAAATCGGACGGTAAATCGGCAGCGCTGGGAGAATATCATCTCAGCAGCGATCAAGCTTTAACTTTAACCATCGAGGATAATCACCATCGTATCGAGGAAAGAATCTGGTTTGCTAGTCCTAATCTGAGATTGCGTACCAGTATTATCCAGTCGGACAATGGCGATCGCCAGACGGTTTTCTATTCGGAAATTCGCAAAATGGTTGCTTCTTAAGTAGGGTCTGCTGAAAAAGTTTGTTGGTGGGGTTAGGGTGTGGGGTGTGGGGTGTGGGGTGTAGGGTTTTACCGATTTTCATCTGGTCAATTACCTAATTTTCAGGGAAAAAGTGCCTAAATTTCCCCCCCCGATCACCCCAAGGTCTGGCACTTTTTGATAGCAAACCCTAAGTAGTTGTCATCCCCAATGTCTGAGGTGGGGAAGACAGGGTTAATCTTCCACCACTCCAGTCAAATCCTCCTAACGTCGGCCGCGTCTGCTGCTGCCGAAACCACTGCGACTAGGGGTACGATTGGAACCGGAGGAACCGAAACTAGGAGAACGTTTGACATTATCAGATTTACCCGAATTCTTCAGGGTACTGGAACCATAACCGGAACCACTGGGTTTTGTGGTGGTGGTAGTGCTGCGATTGGGACTAGAGGGAGTATTGCTAGGATAACGACGTAAATTGCCAGTAGAACGGAGAGTTTGCCGATTTTTGACTGCCGGAGGTGGGCTATTATGTTTAGTCCGGTATTGATCCACTGCCTGATTATAGGTGGAACCGTAACCACCAAAACCGGTCATCACACCCCCCGGAGTATAGAGGGGAGGAACGTAGTATTGAGGACGAAAGAGCAAACTACCCAAAGCTTGACCGGCAACAGCACCGAGAAAAGGACTCCAAAAACTCGATTCTTGCCGAATCACCACGGTTTCCTGTTGTCCGGTTTGGGGATTGTTCCGCACTTCCGTGACATTATGGACATACTCAATTTTAAAATCTTCGGTCATGTACAGGGTAGCCTGATCGCCGTTGATTTCTACTGCGGTTTTTTCCCCTTTAGCAATGTCCTCCTCGGTTAATCTAGCCATTTGCAGGTTAGTGGTGCGAAAGAGGGGAGAAGTCCCCCCAGGGGTGTTTAAGAGCATTAAGGTATAAGTGCCATCTCCGTCATCGTAGGTAGCTTGTTGCACCTCGTAGCGACCGCTACTAACCTGATTGGATTCTCGTCTTACACTACTGTTACTAGCTGACGGTGACTGAGTTTCATTTGACGACGAACCACAGGCCACCGTTGTGCAACAAAGGGTAAGAATTAAAAGGATTGTCGTTACTTGGCGCAGCATAATGGCAAAATTAAGACTATAAAGGCAGTAATTCGGGGAAATTGAGTAATAGTTGCTCATTGGTCAATTCATCTCCCAATTGAGCAGGAGAAAAATGTACCTGAATCGCACGCAGCCGACCTTGGTAGTGGAGGTTAATTATTGATTTTAAACCATCTTCCAGGGCCTCTCGATCGGCTAGGCTAGTTTCTAAAGCAGCACTCTCACCCTCGAAGGCTATTGTGATCATAACAACTAAGTTATCGGTGACGGGTAAAGTTAAGGGTTCCTTTTCCCCCACTTCCAGAGACACCGATTCACTTAGGTATCTGGCCGCGGAATCGGTAAACAGTTCGTTAACGTAGTCTCCCGCTTCCCCCTCATGCCAAAAAACATCGCCCTCATTAGCCACAGAAAACCAATAGAGGTTCATCTGCAGCAGATTTTGACAAATTTCTACTAAACCCTCTCCCATGACCTCTAAATCGCCTTCGGAATCGATCGCCTCCCGGCCGGTACGATTAAGAATACCGATCAGCGGTGCGACTTCTTGGCCGTAGAGATGCAAAAATAAGCGACAGACCACATAGCGAGTTTTTCCCGCAAATTTCTTGAAGCGATCGCCTAAAGAACCCATAATAGACCTCTGGTAAAAATCAAAAATTGTCGTTAAGGTTAGGAGTCAGTAGTCAGGAGATAGGAGTCAGGAGTCAGGAGATAGGAGATAGGAGATAGGAGACTTTTTAATTTATTCTCCCCACTTCCCACTCCCCACTTCCCACTTCCCACTTCCCACTTCCCACTTTCAAGTCAGTAGTCTTGGAGCCATAAGCTAGATCAAGGTGATAATCAAGTAAACAGCCCAAAAAAGCCCTCAGCTTTTATTTATTTTGCCATTTTCTAGGGTTCTATGCCTTGATGCCCTGTTAACAGTCTATAATTACTTAGAATCCTTTTGGTGTGAGCAAATGGCTGTCCAACTGCAACAAGCTTTAGTGGTTGCTTCCTATATCTTGAAACAGCGTCTAGCGGGAAAAAAGCGTTTTCCCTTAGTTTTAATGCTAGAACCCCTATTTCGCTGCAATTTAGCCTGTACTGGCTGCGGTAAGATTCAACATCCCCCGGAAATCCTCCGCAATCATCTTACCCCAGCAGAATGTTTCGCAGCGGTGGAAGAATGCGGAGTTCCCGTGGTTTCCATCCCCGGGGGCGAGCCGCTTTTACACCCACAAATCGATGAAATTGTCAAGGGTTTAGTGGACAGAAAAAAATTTGTCTATCTGTGTACCAATGCCCTGTTATTGGAAAAAAGCCTGGATAAATTTACTCCTTCACCCTATCTTACCTTTAGTGTCCATCTGGACGGTTTAAAAGCACATCACGATCGCTGTGTGGATCGAGAGGGAGTATTCGATAAGGCAGTACAAGGGATTAAAGCGGCAAAAGCGAGAGGTTTTCGGGTTACTACTAATACCACGGTTTTTGAAGGCACAGAGCCGCGAGAAATGCAGGAATTTTTCGATTTTCTCGCTACTTTGGGCATCGATGGCATGATGATTTCCCCGGGTTACAGTTATGAGTGGGCCCCGGATCAAGATAGTTTCTTGAAACGGGAGCAAACTAGAGCTTTATTCCGAGAAATTCTCTCACCCTGGAAATCAGGCCAGAAAAAGTGGAATTTTAACCATAATCCTCTCTTTCTCGATTTTCTCATCGGTGAACAAGACTATGAATGCAGCCCTTGGGGTAGTCCTAGCTATAGTCTTTTAGGATGGCAAAAACCCTGTTATCTGCTCAACGAAGGTCATTACAAAAGCTTTCGGGAACTTTTAGCAGAAACCAATTGGGATAACTATGGTCGGGCCAGTGGCAATCCGCAATGTGCCGATTGTATGGTACATTGCGGCTATGAACCGACCGCAGCCATGGCAGCTTTTAAACCGGCTAATATGAGACGTGCCATGCAGAGTTTAATCGGAGTCTAATCTAGGGTCTGCTGAATAAATCTAAAAACCTTGTTGGGTAAAAATTTTAGACTTTTTTCCCATCAAAAAGTGCCAGACCTTGGGGTGATCGGGGGGGAAATTTAGGCACTTTTTCCCTGAAAATTAATTAGGTAATTGACCCCCTGAAAATGGGTAAAACCCTACACCCCACACCCCACACCCCACACCCTACCCCCAGGAAAAACTTTTTGCCGCAGACCCTAATCTAAACTGATTCTAACCAGACGGCGGGGACTTGACTAGGGCGATCGGGTAATTGCATCCATCCCATTTCGCACAGACGAATTACCGAACTTAATTTTTCTACCAAAGCGGGATCGAAACGAATCCCGCTATAATTTTGACATCGTTCTAGGGCCTCTCCTAAATCTAGAGCTAGTCGGTCGCCTCGCGGTTGAGTTAATTCCTGAAAATAGGCTGATAATCCTAAAATTCTCGACTCTAGGCTGATTTCTTCCCCTTTTAAGCCGTTGGGAACACCGCTACCATCCCAGTATTCAAACTCATGGTAAATAATCTGTTGAATTGGGGCTAATTCGGGCATAGTGGCGAGTAATTGTGCGCCTAACACCGATCGATCCCGCCAAAATAACGCATTTGCTCCCTCTAACTGACTGGCACGCTGTCTAAAAACTTCGATCGGAGCCTCCGCTAGACCGATGCGGTATAATAAACCGGCTAATCGTAAGCGTCGCAATCTCAGGGTGGGTAAATCGAGCAATTGTCCCAACATTTCCGCTAAAGCGGCCACCTGTAGGGAAGCAAGGGGATTATCAATATCTCTTTCATCGACCTTTTGAGCCATTCTTAGAAAAGCTTGCAGTTTATTAGCGGCCAAATTTTTATTTAAACGGGATGCTTGTCCTTCTAAGTCGCTTAATTCTCGCGTTTGTCTGCTGACGGTGACTAACTGCTGTTGACTGGTTTGCAGATAGGTGACAATGCGAGAGACTACTCCCGTTAAATCCGTGGGAATGGGATTAATATTTTGACTAATTTCCTGCTGTTGTCTGCTTAAATCGGCCGCTAGACTGGGATTATAAGGATGCAGACGCTCAATTAAGATCCTAGCGGCTTTTTCGACTAAATCGCGATCGAATGTCCATAAACCGTAGAATTTTCGCTCCGTGTCTATTTGGGGTTGACTATCAGACCGGTATTCGTCTGGGGATAACTCATGACAGAGTACCATGGAGGCGTAATCGGGGGAAAGAATGATTAAATTCCACTCATTAACCAAACTATCGCTATTATCTAAGTTAACTAGCGAAACATTCTCTAAACTGCCGGTTTTATGCTCAGAAAAACCACTATCGGCCACGGCGGCGATCGCAATATGACGAGAAGAGCGAGCGATAGCTAAATAGCGCTCAGCTTCCTGTAAATACCATTTACCCTGTTGAAAGGTGACTAAGACCAGTGGTTTATTTGTACTATCTGGGCTGCTAGTTTGCAAGATATGATCTTCAAGAGCATGACAGAGGGCCACAAGGGTATTCTTAAAATAGACCCCGTAACTGCTGGGTAATCGTCCCGATGAAGCTCTTTTTAACTGTTGTAAGCTGGATTCTACGGTCATAATTTCCGAATATTAGGGGGTTGGGGAAATGGGGAGAAGGGAGAGGGGAGAAGGGAGAATAAATAAAAGCAATCTCCTGTCTCCTGTCTCCTGACGACCGGCTCCTGACTGCCTCAAAGGGGTTTATTCTACCACCCAGGGAGTGATTGCGGGAGTCCAATTAGCTAATTCTGCATCGCTAAACCAGAGACTAACTTCATCTTTGGCCGTATCTGGACCATCGGACCCATGGATAAGATTGCGTCCGACACTAATGCCAAAATCACCGCGAATCGTACCAGGTTCAGCATTGAGGGGATTAGTGGCGCCAATAATTTTTCTAGCGGAGGCAATTACTCCTTCTCCTTGCCAAACCATGGCCACCACGGGGGAGGAGGTAATAAAATCGACTAACGAACGGAAAAAGGGTCTTTCCTTATGAACAGCGTAGTGTTTTTCCGCTAATTCACTAGAAACCTGCATCATTTTCAACCCAACCAGCGTAAAACCTTTAGTTTCAAAGCGTTGAATAATTTCCCCCACCAGATTGCGCTGCACACCGTCGGGTTTAATCATTAAGAAAGTGCGTTCCATACTGCCTCTTAAAATTTAGTCATCGAAAAATTGCGTCCGAAACCCAGATTAACCCGGAATGGCATCCTAGAGAATGGCAGAGTTTTCGCTTCAATTGCTGAGTTAGCTTGCTGTCCGATTTAGCTAGGGTTTGCGGCAAAAAGTTTTTCGTGGGGTGTGGGGTGTGGGGTGTAGGGTTTTACCGATTTTGAGGTAGTCAGTTACCTAATTTTCAGGGAAAAAGTCCAGGAATTTTACCCCCGATCCCTCCAATGGTCGGCACTTTTTGAGGAAAAAAAGTCTAAAAGCCTTATCCAACAAGGTTTTTAGATTTATTCAGCAGCCCATAATTATCCTAGTCGTTGATTCTGTTTTCAATTCTTATACCCTAGAAAAAATATGGTAAAAAATGTCGTTTCTTTTTTTTGTTACCGTTGACAAAAATTATACAACCTCAGGGATAAAACTCATGATTGAAATTAATGATTATGGAAAAAAATACTCTTATCTGGTTAAAATTTACTCTATTTATGTTAAGGGAAGATGGTGAGCAAATTACTGAATCAAAGGAGAAGGGAGATGGAGTTTTATCCTTTGTACTAAAATTACCAATAGGCAGGTTAAATGCAGTACAGCTTATTAACAACTCTAATTAATCTTCTATTAATATAACTTCGGTTGACGGAATTGATAAACATCAGCGATCACCTGTACCCAACCATTAGCAACAGATTCTAATAATCGCTCGCCTTTTTCTTTACTTGCATTAGTAGCATCTCCCATCACTCCACTTTTAGTTAATTCCTTAGTTAACCAAGCAAAGGGTAATTTTCCCTCCATAGTTAACAAACTATTTTCTGGCAAACCTTGAGGATATTCTCGGACGGCCCGCTCAATTTTTACCTGTTCTGGCAGTAATGATAACATAATGCTAGTTTCCACATCTCCTGCATGAATACCGTATTCTAATTCATATTCCGAGAATAATTCAGCCGCATTGTGGGGAACTCGCCAAGTGAAAAAAGGAAATACCAAAAAATCGGGATATTGTTGATGAATATCCCTAGCAGCAATTTCCATAACTTGCGGTTGCCCGCCGTGGGAGTTCATTAATACTAACTTGCGAAAACCCGAACGATAGAGACTTTCAGCTATCTCTTGAATGAGGGTTAATAAGGTGGCTGCCGAGAGGGTAATCGTGCCTGGAAAAGACCAATGTTCGTTAGATTTTCCGTAGTAGAGACAGGGTAAAGCGAAAGCGGCGATGTTTGTATCTAATTTCTCGAAAGCTTTGCCTAAAACCCCTAAACTAATGGCAGCATCGACGGCAATAGGTAGATGGGGTCCGTGTTGTTCGATCGCACCGATGGGTTGAATAATTACCACATTTTCCTTATCTGGCATTGAATCTATATCAGTCCAAGTAAGATAGGGAAAATAACGATGTGGGGGAATAAAACCGTGCATCATAATTTTATTGGGTGTGAGGGATTATGCTTGGGGGAAAAATTACTGTTTATGTTGTCATTTTATCACTAATTCTTGGCAAGGTGGCCAATCGTCAACTATCGAGATTGTGGAGAGCATCAAGAATACCTAGGCGGCCAGACGAGGAAAAAGAAAGAGTCGAAGCGGAGCTAAAAATAAGCGTGGCAGCATTGGCCAAGAACAAAACCGCATCGGAAATCAACCCTTGTCACCGAAAAACTTTTCCAAGAGATTCCCCCTGACAAAAGAAAAACCGACCCTTGTGACAAGGCCAAAGAATTTTGTGGACATCAAGAGTTGAGTCAGAAACTAGGAGCAGATTTTTATTTTGCTACTCCTTATCATTTTTGGGAAAGAGGATTAAACCCAGGGTAAGAGCATCTTAAATCCTTGACAAAATGAACTTTATGTGGTTTTCTTCCCCATACCCCACACCCCAACAAACTTTTTGCCGCAAACCCTATGTAACCCTAAAGTTTTATTTACCTTCTCCTACTACAGATTGATAAAATCTTTCTAGACTTTCTACAGAGGTTTGATCGTTAAATACTATATCGATATTCATTTTAGTATAATCTTTGATTGTTTGTCGCCATTGATTATCTAAACCTAAACGGATAGCAATTTCAATATAGTGATTTTTATCCGTAGCAATTGTCTCGGTTATGCCTAATTTTTTCAAGATAGCATAGGAATGTCTTCCGCGCATAAATTCCCCCGGACAGGTAACAACTGGAAGCTGACAGGCAATTGCTTCTAAGGTGGTATTTCCCCCCGACCAACTTAAGTTATCTAAATAGATGTCTGCTAATAAGTTAAGCTGAAAATAATCATTTTGTTCTAATTGTGGCATCATTACCCCGTAATCTTGCCAATTGAGTCCATACTTATTAAAAGCTTGACTTAATCTCGACTGAAAGCAATGGGTCACAAATTCGCTACGATGGCAGATAAAAATAAATTGGCTGTTGGGAACTTGTCGAGCAATTCTAGGAAAAATATCGTCATTTTCTGGCAGATATTTAAATAAACTTTGACAGTTTAAGTAGATGATTTTATCCTCGGCTAATCCCATCTCTAAACGAGTTTTCCTCTGGGGAGGAAGGGAAGGTTTGGGATAGGCAATACCTAAATTGGATAAGCGAATTAATTTTTCACTGTAGTGATTATCTCCCTCCACAGGTTCCATTAATTCACTGGAGATAAAATAATCAATGGTTGGTAATCCTGAGGTGATTGGATGTCCCCAAGTTACACATTGTACTGGAGCTAAACGCAATCCTGCTAGTTGGGTAGTACGAGCATCCATACCAATATCTAAATAAACCAGAATATGTAACTGATTATCTAAAATATGTTGAGCAATTGTTTCCATATTGACCCGATTATCAAACTGATAAAAATATTCACTTTGCTCTTGATATTGTTTGGTAAAATTATCGAAGGTTTTATTAATATCTATTCCATAACAATAAATTTCAAATTGCTCTCGATTTCGCCACTGCAACCATCCTTGAAAGAGTTTCGCTACCGTGTGATGACGCAAGTGAGCAGAAATATAGCCAAGGCGGATTTTTCCCGTAGGCATGGTTAGGTTTTTCACCCAATTAGGAAAGTTAACCGAGGCAATTTTATAAACCAATTCTCCATATTTTTTTTGTAGTTCTAAATCATTTTTGGCTTGATATTGAAGATAAAAATTAGTTCTTAATCCAATACTTTTCCACGCCTCCTGTTGTTGATTAGTACTGGTTAAATCAAGATTGGCCAAGATATTATCTAACCGTTTCTCGTAGTTTGATCGATATAGCATAATATCTGCTTGAGTTGTGTAAACTATCGGCATTAACCGCATTAATTCTAACTTCAGGGATAGGTGATCGGGAAGATACTCTAAAGCTGATTTAGTTGCTTGAATTGCCACCTCGATCGGATAATTATTTTGTAGTAACCAAATTAGGCGCAAATGTAAATCAATATTTTCTGGATGATAGTTAATGCCTTTTTTATACACTTCTAAAGCCTGTTTTTCTCCTTTGAGAATGAGATAGCAATGGGCGCAATTTAAATAAAAATTGCTCTCCTCTATTTTAATTGCTAATAATTTTTGATAATAGTTTAATGCTAATTGATAGAGTTTTCTTTGATAAAAATAATCACCTGAGTAAAGATCCGCTCTTTTTTGGTCAGCTTGCAGAATTTCCCAAAGGGAGAGATTTTGACTAATTTCTCCTCTATCTCCTGCAAGTTGTTGGGCCGTTTTATAAGCATTTTTTGCTTCTGTCCAAGCTTGTTTAACTAAATAGACATTGCCTAAATTGATATAGAAAGGATAAAAATCACCCTGTTTATTAATTCCCTGCTGATAGAATTTTTCGGCTGACTCTAGCTGCCCTAATCGATAAAATAAATTGCCCAGTTTATTATAAGCATCGACAAAATTAGCATTGAGATCAATCGCTTTTTGATAAGCTGATAAAGCTATATCTAAACGGGATTGTTTTTCTAGCACCATGGCCATAGTATAATGATATAAGGCTTGATTTTCCTCTAAGTTGATGGCTCGTGCTAAACAGGTAAAAGATTCTGTTAGTCGGTTAATTATATAGTATAAATATCCTAAATCGTGCCAGATGTAAGCTAATTGTTCACGCCAAGATAAAATTCTTAAGTAAAAGTCCTCAGCTAAAGTATATTCTCGCCGATTAATTGCCTCTTGCACCTCTTGAAGACAGGAGTTTATCGCAGTCAGGGCATAATTTTCTATCTCTTCATCCCCTGCTATTTCCTCTAATTCTAGCCACTGGAGATAGATTAATTTAGCTTGGCCAAACTGCCAGCAATCGAGATTTCTAATTATCTCTTTTTTGAGGAGCATAATTAAATCCTGACTAGACTCTGATTGTAATAGCCAAAATAACCAAATTTCTTGCGCTGTTGCTTGCTGCTCTAGCAGCAGATAAGCTAATCCCAGATAGGGATAATAATCAGTCACTTCCGGATGAACCGCGAGCGCTTGTTGACAGAATAACAATAATTGATTATAGTCTCCCGATGCTAACATTAGCTCGATCGCTTGTTGGTGATTACTGTTGATCATCGAAAATTTGGGTCTGAAACCCCGTCGTTCTACGACGGCTTTACCGTTAAATATTAGCGCATTTACACGATATATGCTAGAATGCGAGATATGGAAAAAGCCTATTCTTACCGAT
>NZ_SFBZ01000188.1:0-20462 GCF_007095495.1 Microcystis sp. M_QC_C_20170808_M9Col
AGAAGTAACAGATTAGGCTGCCGGATTAACTGGACAGCGAGGGATAAACGACGCTGTTGACCTCCACTAAGATTGTGGGGAGAAGTATCCAGAGGAATATTTTCTAATCCTACCTCCTTTAAGGCCGCCGTTAGGCGCTCGCTTTTAATCTCCGGATGACCGAGACGCAACTCCTCAAGAATGGTTTTACCGCAAAAATGACGTTCAGGAAACTGAAAAACGATTCCTCCTAATTGTTGCAGGTGCAGCACCGTTAATTCTTGGTCGCGCCAGTGAATCGTCCCTCCTGTTTTATCGGCAAAGCCTGCTAGAATTTCCAAAAGAGTCGTTTTTCCGGAACCACTGGGGCCAACAATCAGACCTAATTCTTGGGGGGCTAATTCGAGATTAATCCCCTGTAAAATGGGATTGAGGGCAGCGGGAGGATGATAAACCACATCTTTGAGATAAAGCATTGACAGGAAAATAACTGGAAATTAAGTCTAGAAACCCGTTTCTATTGTGACAGATTTTTTCATTCGCTCAAGGAGACTTTTGACCATGGTGCTGAGGTTAGGTTTAACGAAAAAAATGGCGATCGGTGCTTCCCTGGCTGTTATGGTAATGGTTAACTGGATTGGTCCCGGGTTAGCTGGAGATCCTTTCCGCAAAAACAATCCCCGACCGATTGGCGATAAGACCGAGGCCGCTTTTAACGCTATTTTTAAACAAGGTAACTATCTAGAGGCAAAAAAATTAATTGTTGAGGCCACAGAAAAGGAACCCCAAGAACCTTTGTCCCATGCTATGCGCGCCTCTCTTGCTTTTACCGACCAGGATTGGAACACCCTAAAAACCTACTCCGAGAAAACTAAGGCAGCGGCCAAGCAAATGCAGGCCAGCGACCCCTTAAGGGGAAATTTGTATCTCGCGGTGGGGAGTTTTTTAGAGGGAACCTACGTTTTTCAAACCGAAGGAGCAGTATCGGCTATCCCCAGATTACAACAGGTGTTTCAGTATTTGGAAACCGCAGAAAAGGTTAATCCTACGGATCCGGAATTGAACCTGTTAAAGGGTTATATGGATTTGATTTTAGCGGTTAATTTGCCCTTTTCTAGTCCCCAAGAGGCAATTCAACGGCTAGAAACCTACGGAAGTCCTGATTACTTGGTTGATCGAGGTATAGCTCTAGCTTACCGGGATTTAAAGCAGTACGATCAGGCTTTGCAGTTTATCGATAACGCTCTGAAAGTGACCCCCGATAATCCGGAATTAATGTATCTGAAAGGTCAAATCCTAAGAATTCAAGGCAATACGGATAAAAATACTGGCTCTTTGAAATTGGCATTAGATTACTTTAATAATGCCCTGAAAAAACAGGAACAACTCCCCGAATCGGTCAAAAAACAGTTAAATCGCGAACACCGTAAGGTACAGGAGGAGATTAAATCCCTAGAAAACACCGCTAATCGTTGAAAAAAGCCTATTATCAGTTATCAGCTTCTGAAGGCAAGAGGCAAGAGGCAAGAGGCAAGGGGCAAATTTTGCCAAAACAGAAAATCTCCTCTTATGGTATATAAAGTAAAGGATTATTAAGCTTCGCGGAAGTTTATTAATTAAAGTTAAAAATATATTGACAAAAAAATTGGCTTGTGGTAAGGAGCAGAATTTAGCCAAACCTCCTAGCTGATTTCTTGTCAAGGGTTCACCTAAGTGTAATTGGAGATTTCATGACGGCAACGACGGATAAATTGCATGGGGAGTTGATCACCTCGATCGAGCCAGACTTTAAACTGAAAGATATTATTAAAAGCATTCCCAAAGAATATTTCCAGAAAGACCCAGTTAAAGCTTGGTTTGGAGTGATTACGAATATTTTGGCGGTCATTGCGGGTTATGCAATGCTAGTTTATTCTCCCTGGTATTTACTGCCTTTAGCTTGGATTTTCACTGGTACAGCTTTAACGGGATTTTTTGTGATCGCGCATGATTGCGGTCATCGGTCTTTTTCCAATCGACGCTGGGTTAATGATCTTGTCGGTCATATTTTCCTCTTACCGCTTATCTATCCCTTCCACTGCTGGCGTTTCCTGCACGATCGCCATCATGCTAAAACTAACATGGTAACTATAGATAATGCTTGGGATCCGTGGGAATTAGAAGCTTTTAACTCGGCCAATCCCTTAGTGCGTCTCTTTTATCGCGGCATTCGCGGACGTTTCTGGTGGCTTGGTTCGATCGCCCACTGGGCTATTCTACACTTCAACATCGAACAATTCAAGGAGAACGAACGGGAAAAAGCGCGCTTTTCGATGATTGTCGTCCTAGTTTTTGCCGCTATTTTTTTCCCAACCCTCATTTTCTACACTGGTGTCTGGGGATTGGTTAAATTTTGGGTGGTACCTTGGTTTGTCTATCATTTTTGGATGAGTACCTTTACCCTTGTCCATCACACAGACCCCGATATTCAATTTTTCCATCCCGAAGACTGGAATCAAGCTTTAGCGCAACTAGAAGGGACAGTTCACTGTAGCTATCCCCGTTGGGTAGAAATTCTCTGTCACGATATTAATGTCCATATCCCCCATCATATCTCGACGGCGATTCCTTCCTATAACCTCCGCAAAGTTCACGCTAGTCTCAAAGAAAATTGGGGTAGTCACCTGAAAGAAACCGAGTTTTCTTGGGCATTAATGCAGCGAATCGTTGATTATTGCCATATTTTCGACTCCGAAACCGCCTACAAAACCTTTAAGGAAAGCCGCGGTTAAATCAGTGATCAGTGATCAGTTATCAGTTATCAGTGGGTAAGTTATCAGCTATCAGATTTGAGTTTTAAGTGACAGTATTAAATCGAAGTTTCCTACTGTCTTTTTACTGATTGCTGATTATTGATCACTGAAAAAAGATTACCAGTAACTGCGTTTACCATTGGGCATAACTGTTAACCAATTGGTTTTTGCCAGGGCGATTTGTTCTTGAGTTACTTGGGCATCAGAGAGATTAGCCCCGCAAAGATTAGCATCTTTGAGATTAGCGTAGCGAAGATGGGCGCCGGTGAGATTAGCCCCGCGTAAATCGGCCTTTTCTAGGTCTGCATAACCGAGATAGGCACTATTTAAATTGGTACTTTTGAGAATAGCTTGACTGAGATTAGCCCGGCCCAGATCCGCCTTGGACAGATCTGCCCCTTGTAAATTAGCTCCTGTTAATTTGGATTGACAGAAATTGACGCCCAAAAGTTTGGCTTTGGCCAGATTGAGATTTGGTAATTCCTCTTGGGCGAAATTGCGCCGGCCGTCATTGTAAGCATCGAGAATCGCTTTTTCATCTAAGCGGGGTTTTTTCTTCAGTAAGGTTAGCTCTGTGCTGCTGCGGGCTTTACTTTTAGCCAATACATTTGTAATAGACAGTGAAAAAGCCATCTGTCCTCCCAGCATATTATCTGGGGAGGCCCCTGGATTTTGATTTTTGGGACGAAATTTAGACTTGAGAGGGACAGAAACGGAGGAAGTGGCTATCGAACCTGAATCTTGTCGGGGGGACTGGGAAGTAACCATTGGAGCGGCGATTAAACTTTGGGCTAGACTGTCGGCATAAGCCGTCATGTCTAAAGCATCCATTACCTCTTGAGCGGATTTGTAGCGATGACGGACAGAGACTTCCAGCATTGTTTTCAGGACTTTAGCAAACTGGGGACTCACCTTGACTAATTTTTCCCAGAGTAATTCACCTGTATTAATATCAACTTCGATCGCTTTAGGAGATTTGCCCGTGAGTAGATAGAGGCAGGTAGCTCCCACCGCGTAGATATCACTAGCGTAAACCGGACGCATGGCCATCTGTTCGGGGGGGGCAAAACCTTGGGTACCCACGGCAAAATTAGTCAAAGCGGTTTGAGAATCGGCATTGGCCATGACGATATTAACTTGATTTTTGACGGCCCCGAAGTCAATCAGAACCAATTTTCGGTCTGTTTGCCGACGAATTAGGTTAGCGGGTTTGATATCCCGATGAATTACCTTTTGCTCGTGGACATATTGCAAAATCGGCAAGAGTTCACTTAAAAACTGTTTGACTCCAGCTTCGCTAAACGGTCCGCGTTTTTTGACCTCTTGGTGCAGGTTATGACCTTTAACGTATTCTTGAACTAGATAAAACTGTTGATTATCTTCAAAATAGTCCAATAATCGGGGAATCTGCGGATGAACTCCCAGTTTGGCCAAGGTTTCCGCTTCTCGATCAAAAAGTTCCCTCGCCATGCGAAAAACATTAGTATCTTTAGAGGGAGGTTGCAGTTGTTTGACCACACAGAAGGGCTTATCTGGTAGGGACAGATCCGATGAAACAAAAGTTGCCCCAAACCCTCCTTTCCCCAAAATGCCTAGGGTTTGATAGCGGTCGTGCAGCAGAAGTTTCGAACCGCAACTCTCGCAGATTAACGCTGTCGGGGCGTTTTTCGGTTGAGTACAGTTGGGATTAAGGCAGTAGGTCATATAGAGTCACCAATTGACCGATACTTTTTTACTCACACACCTTAACAATGCACTTTAAGAGATTCTCCTCAAGGGGGGTATCTCCCAAAGTCTAAAGCCAGAGGCCTCAGACAATCACAGCGCGTGTAACGCCTTTTTTGTGTCATTGCTTAGTCAAGACAGGGGCAACTTATCAAGATAGGGGTTGCTCCTTAACGGGGATTTTTACCTAAACCCCTCTAGTCTATCACGGATCTTAACATTGGCTACCTGTGCCAATTGTCAACTAATGTTAGCTTTTCTTGACAATTAATCATCCCTCATCACTTTTTCACTTTCATCAAAGCGGCCCGGGCCTGTTCGCGGTCATCGAAAGGGATTTTTTCCGTCCCCAAAATTTGATAATCTTCGTGACCTTTACCCGCAATAATTACTCCGTCTCCCGGTTGCGCTGCTTGAATAGCGGTGTCAATGGCCAAAGCGCGATCGCTAATTACCTGAATAGTAATTTCTGAGGGAATGCCAGCGACAATATCCTCAAGGATTCGTTCGGGAGCCTCTGTGCGGGGATTATCGGAGGTAACTATGGCTAAATCGGCTAATTCTGCCGCTATTTTACCCATTAACGGCCGTTTTGTCCGATCTCGATCGCCGCCACAACCAAAAACACAAATCATCCGACCAGAAATAAAGGGTCGGGAAGCTTTTAAAACATTCTCTAAACTGTCGGGAGTATGGGCATAATCGACAATGACGCTGATATCTTGGTCGGGAGCGGTGCTAACCCGTTCCATCCGCCCCGGTACTCCTGAAAACTGGGGAATTTGACTGATTACTTTCCCTAAATCTACACCACATTCTAACACTGCCGCCACCGCCGCCAAGAGGTTAGCCAGATTATATTGGCCCACCAGAGGAGAAACAAAGGCTATTTCTCCTTGGGGAGTCACCATCACCCCTTGAACTCCTGTGGGTTGATAGTGTAAATCTTTAGTGTAAAAATCGGCATTAGCATCGGACACACTATAGGTTAAAACCTGTTGGGGAGACAGGGAGGCCGCTAAACGTTGACCATAGACATCATCAAGGTTAATAATCGCCTTACCTTGCAGATAATCGGGACTAAATAATTTAGCTTTAGCGGCAAAATAATCTTCCATATCGAGGTGATAATCGAGATGGTCTCTGGTGAGATTGGTAAACACCGTCACGGGAAAAGTACAACCCTGTACCCGTCCCTGGGCCAGTGCATGGGAACTAACTTCCATGACGGCGATTTCATTGCCGGCGCTCACCGCTTTGGCCAAACTAGCTTGTAACTCGTTAGCGAAAGGGGTGGTATGATTAGCGGTTTCTTGGAATCCTTGCCAACGGGTGTAAAGAGTCCCGAATAAAGCGGTGGGAATCTTTGCTTGGCTGAGAAAATATTCAATTAAATGGGTGGTGGTGGTTTTGCCGTTGGTTCCCGTCACACCGATTAATTTTAGGGTAAGGGCCGGATAATGATAGAATTTAGCAGCGATCGCAGCAGCGGCAGTAACTAAATCTGCCACAACCATTACCGAAGCATCCTCCGGGGGGGGAAATTTAGCTGCGGCTGCCGGGGAGATAATCGCCGCTACGGCCCCGGTTTCCAAAGCGGAACGCCAAAATTCGCCCCCATCGACGCGAGTACCGGGTAAACCGATAAATAAATCTCCCGGTTGACAAGCATGGGAATTAGTGGAAATTCCTGTAATCTCGGTAATAGAAGCGATAGGAGAAGAAATCGGGGAAACCAGAGGGATAGTTGTTAAAAGTTCTTGTAGTTTCATAGTCAGGATTGAATCTAAGGATTGCTGCTTTTAGATTAGCCGATCATCAAAGAGGTTCCTAGGCCGAAATGGGAAGTGGGGGTGTGGGGTGTGGGGTGTGGGGTGTGGGGAAGTGGGGAAGTGGGGAAGTGGGGAAGTGGGGAAGTGGGGTGTGGGGTGTGGGGAAGTGGGGTGTGGGGTGTAGGGTGTGGGGAGAATAAAGCTGCCCTTTGCCTTTTGCCTTTTGCCTTTTGCCTTTTGCCTTTTGCCTTTTGCCTGCTGATATCTGCGATAAGCTAAAAAAACAAGGCTATAGCTGGTCAACTGCTGACTATTTTCGGGATATTTATATGCAATTCGTCGATTTTCTGGCTCTCATTCATCCTGTCCTAGCGATAGTGGTCGTTTTCCCTATTATCGGCCTCGTAGTTAACTTTGCTTGGCAAACCCGTCAACGTCGCTTAGAAACCAATGCGGGAAATAAAAGTAAAATTCCTCCAGTGGTCGGGCCAGAACATCTACGCTTAGGCCGCTGGTTAACGGGTACAGTGGTAGGGGTTAACCTTTTAGCACTAGCTTACTCGGTCGTTTACGGTTTTAATGGTTTTGTCGATCAACAAAAAGAGGGAAAATTAGACTCCTTTCAGGTCTTTTTTGTGATTTTGATGTTTTTTGTCACCATTGCCTCTTTGGTCTGTCTCTACCGCGCTAGACAAGGCCTCTGGCGCGGAATTTTTGCTACCTTGACGGGCATGGGTTTAATTATTATCGGTGCTCAGGATGGGGTCTGGCGACTCTCAGCCCAATGGTACTGGTCCCACTACTATATCGGCATGACGGCATCATTACTGATGATTTTCTCTCTGGCAATTGTCGAAGATATCTATAAAGACCGTTCCCATCGTTGGCGCATTGCCCATACAATTCTCAATTGTATTGCTCTGGCTCTCTTTCTGGGACAAGCGATGACCGGTTCGAGGGATTTGCTGGAAATTCCCCTCAGTTGGCAAAAAACGGCAATTTATCGCTGTGATTTCACCAATAAAACCTGTCCTGAACCAAATTAGATTTTAGTTATCTAGCTACAGAAATGAGTAACTTTAAAAAGTTTTCGGTAGGTTTTTGGTTTCTGTAGTTAACCCACCCCTTCTCTATTAATTAAACTTTTTTAGGGACTCGGAGAGTCGGGAAATTAATTGGGTACACACTTAGATGCACCCGCAGCGGTATCGATGGGTTCCTCACACCAATTGTCAACACCACCAAGCTGGGGAAATTGGGGTTTCAGGTTTGTGATTAATTCAGTCCATTCTACCCTTTGAGTAACAGCTACAGCACCGCTATTTGAGGGACAGTCTGAAATTTTGCCCCAATTTTTACCCCAGGCAGCACCGATGAAAGTACCAGTACCGGTTTTACCGAGGGAATAGTCAGGAGCAAAGATAAACGCTTGTAGTGTTTGGTCTCCTCTCAGACAAATTTGCGGCGCGGGGGAATTTAGGTTATTATCGGCATAAATCTGTAGATTGCCTGGTTTACAGCCAGTCACACTACCACAATCGTGTTTGATCGCACCGTTAATATTACCCCTAACATAGAAAACTACCCGTTGCCCCGGCTCAATGGTAATCTGACCGCTACTCAAGTTGATATTATTAACGATATACTCGTACACCTGTACGCTTTTACCGTCAATCGTGCGGGTAGAAGGGGTATCAACGATTTTGTTATCCGCATCTTTTCTGGGAAAAGTTTCAGAACTGGTAAGTACCAGGTCTTTCTGACCAGAGGGAAGGCTGGTGGGAGTCTCCGGTAACTTGGGGAAAAACACACCGACAAATTGTGCCGTGTAGGGGGGATTGAGTGCGGGTGTGGGCTGTTGAATCTTATCTGGTTTATTATCACATTCTGGCCTCGCCACAACCTCCACCACATCCCCTTCAAATTTAGCACCATTGTCCGCCGTTCCCTCACTTATCCATAAAGCTGGGACCGTGCTGCGGTTAAATGCGGGGGTAGGGGCATCAAGAATAGGGATAGTTACCACCACGCGGTTACGGGAGGCGGCATTGTCGTCACTATCTCTATTGATAGCAATGTTAGTTAGGTCTGTTGCGGCACTTTTGCGGGAAAGTCCTTCGAGGGTGAGAACTCCCATGCCAGTCTCGATACGATAATCGTATCTATCCACGCGATAATAACGATTATTACCGAGATCAACCCATTTATCTGCGCTCAAATCTCTTAATTCACCGATTTTTGCCTTTAAGGTATCAGCATCGTTGGGATTACTACAGGAGGGGGCGGCGTCGACTAATTTTTTTAAATGTTTTTGTAAATCGGTACTGGGATTAGCAACCACTTCGGCGTTCTGCCAACAATCGCCACCAGAAGGACAATTCCTATCAACCGTCGCCATAACTCGAACACTATTGAGTAGATCCTGCACGCGAGCCAGCCCCACTTCGGAACTTGTTAAACTATCAGCCCGGGCTTTTTGGGCAATTACTTTCGATTGGTCTCCTTGGGCGCGCATCATCATAGTCATTCCTGTCACCATCAGGATAAGTCCAATTAACACGGCAAGAGGCAAGGCAAACCCTTTTTCCTTATTAGCTATCAGGTGAAGACATAAACGATTGTTCATAAGCCAGTTCATCTAAGAATGGTTACTTTTACTACAATACTATCAATTTTTGGTCAAGCGAAAACTGTGATAATACAAGAATAGAACTGTGAGTGAAATCACAGAACAAGGCCAGTTGATACGATAATCAGTCATTAATTTTTCGATAAGTATTTTCGATTTTTGACTGAACTAAAGGGCTGTTTTTCGATGCAAAAATGCCCGACAAATTAAGCCTATACCCCGAAAAAAGCTGATAATTAACAACCAAAGGGATTGTAATTCTCCTGCCGTATTTTTCACTGGCCAGCGCTGGGGACGACAGAATAAAAAAGTAATTATTTTTCTCTGCTCTGATAGGGTAAGTGGCTGGAATTTAAGGGTTGCTTGCCAGATTTTTCCTCGTTTTTCTAGATTGACTAGATGAGCCGATAGGCGCAAATCTTCGCCTAAAATATCTAGGATTAATTGTTCTGAGTAGATGGGTTCCCTCAGGTGAATTTCTGCCCCTATTTCCGAAAGTTTTTTCAGATTGCCCTGTCTAATTATATCCGATTCTGTTATCAAGTGAACAGGATATTCCAGCAATTGGTATTGAGTTTCTAGGGTGAGGGGAGCTTCCAATAAAGCCACCAAAGCAGTGATGATAATCACCACATTATATATAGCCAAAATCAAGCCAAAATTTAGGGGATTTGCTTGATAATTGTGATGGCGTAAATTAAAGAAAATACTAATTAAAGTAATGGTGAGAAAAAAGAGCAATGGGTAGGATAAACGCCAATTATATTGATAATTTTGGCGAGCAATTCCCTTCGGTGTCACCTGAAATCCCTTGTCAAAGGGTTTCCAAAGAATATGGAGAACTGTTAGGGCTGTAGGTACACAAATAATCATCGATAGTACCTCAGAAAAAATAATGGAGCGCGAGCGAGAATTCAACCAGTGATAAGTGGCTAACTGCAGCATCATGTAGGGTAAAAATATATAGATTGTCTCATCGATAGTAATGTTCAAAGGTACGATATAACCAAAGGTATAAAGGAGAGGAATAAGGAGAGAAAATAAACGAGCTAAGGGAGAAAACCAAGATAATATTCCTTCTAAGTGTGCCAATCTTTGAGGGAGAGTTAATCCCGCAATTTTTAGGGGATTAGCTTTGATAAAAAAGGCCTGTAAAGTTCCCCTTGCCCAGCGCAATCTTTGCCGTAAATAAGCGGATAAACTTTCGGCAGATAAACCAGTGCTGAGTTTTTCATTTAAGTAAATAACTTCATAACCTTTGGCAGAGATAGCAATGCCAGTGAAATAGTCTTCACTAATAGATTCTGTATTGAAGTAGTCCACTTCTTCTAATGCCTTTCTTCTGACAATAAAAGAAGTGCCAGAACAGACAGGACTACCCACCCCATCTTTAGCTGGTTGGATATGACGATAAAATAATTCTTCGTCGGGAGTAACGATATTTTCTAAACCTAAGTTATGGGCGATAGGATCGGCATTATAAAAGCTTTGGGGCGTTTGCACTAGGGCAATTTTTGGGTTTTGAAACCAGCCAACAGTTCTTTCTAGAAAGTTCCGACAAGGGATAAAATCTGCGTCAAAAACTACCACTAATTCCCCTTGAGTTTGTCTGAGAGCATGGTTTAAATTACCTGCTTTAGCGTTTTTTCTATCCTCACGAGTCAGATAATGACAATTTAATTTTTCTGCCAATTCATAAATTTCTGATCTCTGGGTGTCATCGAGAATATAAATATTTTTATGGGGATAATTAAGGGCTTGACAACCGATAATAGTTCTTGTTAAGATGAAGGCTGGCTCATTATAGGTGGGAATCAAGATATCTACCGTGGGCAAATACTGTTTATTGATCACTGCTTGGCTATAAAAATCAGCTTCTTTGCGTCTATCTTTCGTGGTTAAGACTAAAACTAACTGAATCATGCTACTACTTAAAACCATCATCTCAAGGCCTAAAAGTAGTAAACTAAAAAAGCCATTGAGAGGGGTGGAAAAATTTAAAGTAGCCAGAATCCTCCAGACTAGATAGCGTAGGGTGATAGCTAGGGTGATGGAAATAATAACTAATCTTGACCAAACTTGCGGACGCGGAGACAAGAAAATGATTAACTGCGTAAAAATTAGCAGGATAACCGTGGGTAATAATAATTGATAGCTATTAGTAACTGTGGGAACTTTAATCCAAGCAAATGGATTAAAAAAATCTTCTACTAAGCCAAGGATTAATCGATAAATACTGTCTTCTGGCCAAGATAATAATAAACTGACCATCATTAGCCCGCCGATCACTGCTAACATAATTAAAATAACTGATATTATCGCTAAAATCGACTTGAATACGGAGGAATATGCTGGTTTTTGAGGGAACGGAAAAATCGATTCTTGGTTAGACATAAATCCCCTTCTGAGTAAATAAATCTAACTACATTTTACAATTCTTAACAAAAACCTGTGCATTTTTGGCAATGACAGGAGCGCTCTCCACCAAAATGCTACATTTTGTATCAAGCCGAAGATGAAACTGGCAAGAAAAAGTGTAGAAATAGTATACTTCGGTTAACCGTGAGGAAAAATTAATCTATGATAGCCGTCAAAATCGCCGTTGTTAGCGCTCTCGTTTTAGTTGTGGTCAAATTCGTCGCTTCTGCTCTAGGCAAAGGCAATATACCCCTGCTTAATCAGGCTGTCACCGTGATTTTAAGCCTTTTTATCGGTTTTGAGTTGATTCAACTAGGACAAGCGGTGATTGAAAAGATTAATTAGGGTTTGCGGCAAAAAGCTTTTCGGTGGTGGCAGGGTGTGGCCCCCCCAACCCCCCCGACATCGGGGGGGCAGGTGGGGTGTGGGGTTTTATCGATTTTCAGGTGGTCAACTACCTAATTTTCAGGGAAAAAGCCTCGGAATTTTCCCTCCGATCCCCGCAATGGCTGGCACTTTTTGAGGGGAAAAAAGTCCAAAAGTCTTATCCAACAAGGTTTTTAGATTTATTCAGCAGACCCTAATTAAGGGCTAAACGGGCCAGATAGAAGCTAGTAATAGTTTTAGCATCGATCGATTCTCCCCGTGCGATCGCTGACTCCATTTCCTCAAAACTCATAACAACCACTTCCAGATCTTCATCGACATCTTGAGCGGGGGGCAAGCTTAATTTTTCCAGATCTTGGGCTAGAAAAGCATAGATGTATTCATCGGAATAACCCGGTGCCAGGGCAAATTTACCCAAAGATTGCCAATTGTGCGCCCGATAGCCCGCTTCTTCCTCTAATTCTCGTTTTACCGTTGTAGCGGGGTCTTCTCCTTCATCAATCGTCCCGGCGGGAAATTCCAGAATTCGAGCTTGCAAACTAAATCGATACTGACGTACTAAAACTAATTGACCTTCCTTGGTGATTGGAACTGCTAAAGCACCCCCCGGATGACGGACACATTCCCATTCTCCCTCGACACCGTTAGGTAAACGCAGTTTCGAGACTTCAAATTGAAAGACGCGACCCTGATAAAAAAGACGTTGTTGGAGAAATTGAGGCGGTTCAGACATATAAGATTTGCAACTAGGACTTTAAGAATTAATATCAAGAAATGTTGCCTTTGTCACCGGTGTTAGGGAGCGGGCAGAATTATCGTCTAACGGCCAAGGAGAGATTCAGGTTATAATGGAAAATGCTGTCTTTACAGGTTAAATCTTTTTCGAGAAACCCCATGGCAAAAAAATCGATGGTAGAACGCGAGAAAAAACGCGCTCGTCTCAGACAAAAATACGAAGCTAAACGGACGGAACTAAAAGAACAATTCCGTACCGCCGAAGATTTTGAAGAAAAACTGGCAATTCACCAAAAATTACAGGAATTACCCCGCAATAGCGCCCCCAGTCGTCACCGCAACCGTTGTTTAACGACCGGCAGACCGAGAGGATACTATCGCGATTTTGGTTTATCCCGCAACGTTTTACGCGAATGGGCCCACCAAGGTCTTTTACCCGGTGTGGTCAAGTCTAGCTGGTAGTCAGAAACAATATCTAGGGAAAATACCGGGATAGAGGCGTGGTTTTTGCGTCTCTATTGCCGTTTTTAGGCAATTTTAGCGATAAAAAAACCCTCGATCAAGCGATCGAGGGTTAACCATGAATAGAAAATTTACCTAGACTACAGTAGCAGCCTTACGGGCAGCGGCGGCCTCATCGGGATGAATACCGAGACGGGTGAGATTGAGACGACCTTTACTATCGATCTCCCGTACCTTGACTAACACCTCATCCCCCACGGCCACTTCATCCTCGACCTTACCGACACGTCCCTCGGCCAATTGGGAAATATGGATCATTCCCTCTTTTCCTGGCAAAACTTCCACAAAAGCGCCGATTTGGATAATGCGAGTCACGCGACCGAGATAAACCTCACCCTCATTGAGTTTGCGGGTCATATTGTAGATCAGTCGTTTAGCTTTTTCGGCCTGTTCCCCATCGGTGGAGGAAATGGTGACAGTACCATCGTCATCGATATCGATTTTCGTGCCAGTCTGTTCAGTAATCCCTTTAACCGTCTTACCACCCGGCCCGATTACTAACCCGATCAGATCCGGATCGATCTTGATCGTCAATAACCGGGGTGCGTGGGGAGATAATTCCGTGCGCGGTTTTTCTAGGGTCGCTAACATCTTCTCGAGGATATGTTTGCGGGCCGGTAAAGCTTGTTCGATCGCCTTGGCCACCACTTCCATGCTTAAACCGGGGATTTTCATATCCATCTGGAGAGCGGTGATGCCGGAATCAGTGCCAGCCACCTTAAAGTCCATATCTCCCAGAAAATCCTCGATACCCTGGATATCGGTCAAAATCCGCACTTCTTCCCCTTCTTTAATTAAACCCATGGCCGCACCGCTAACGGGTTTTTTCAGGGGAACACCGGCATCCATCAGCGCTAGGGTAGAACCGCACACGGAACCCATGGAGGTGGAACCATTAGAAGAGAGGACTTCCGACACTACCCGCAGCACATAGGGAAATTCCTCCTGTGGGGGAAGGACAGGTACGATCGCCCTTTCCGCTAAAGCACCGTGACCAATTTCTCGACGGCCGGGAGAACGCATGGGACGGGTTTCACCGACGGAAAAGGGTGGGAAATTGTAGTGATGAAGATAGCGTTTTTCGTCTTCGGGATGGAGATCGTCCCCCAAATCCTGAGCATCACCGGGGGTGCCGAGGGTGGCGATCGAAAGCACTTGGGTTAAACCGCGATTAAACAAACCGCTACCGTGAACCCGGCGGGGTAAAACTCCCACCCGGCAAGAAATCGGGCGTACTTCGTCCAGTTTGCGACCATCAACCCGCACCCCATCCTCAATAATTTGGGCGCGCATCAGTTTTTTGGTCAGATCCTTGAAGAGATTACCGATTAACTTTGGTTCTTCCAGCGTTGGAGCTTTTAAGGGATCTTCATCGGGGAGAGCGGTGATAGTTTCCTTGATCCGATTTTCGATCGCCTCTAATTTCTCATCCCGTTCGGTTTTGCTGAGGGTAAACTGACAGAGAATCTGTTTAATTTCCTCTTTAGCTTGTTCTTTCAGGAAATTCTGCACGGTTTCGTTTACTGCCGGCGCTTCTCGGGTCACGAGGGGAATACCCAACTGATCGATCAATTCCCGTTGAGCGGTGATCAGGTCGCGGACCGCTTCATAACCAAAATCGATCGCCTCAATAATATCCCGTTCTGGTAACTGATTAGCTCCCGCTTCGATCATCACCACCCCTTCGGGACTACCGGCCACCACTAGATCTAATTCTCCGTTATGGATTTCCTTGTAGGTGGGATTGATGATAAATTCATCCCCTAATAAACCGACGCGCACCGCCGCCATCGGTCCTTGGAAGGGAATCCCCGCCAACAGAACCGCCACGGAGGCTCCAGTAACGGCCAAAACATCCGGGGGGACTTCCTCATCCATTGAGAGGGTCGTAGCGACCACCTGAATATCATCCCGTAGCCAACTGGGGAATAGAGGCCGCAGGGGGCGATCGATCAAACGACCGGTCAGAATTGCTTTTTCCGGGGGACGACCTTCACGACGCAAAAATCCTCCCGGGATGCGCCCGGCGGCGTATAATCTTTCTTCGTAATCAACGGTTAAGGGCAGGAAATCTACTCCTTCTCTGGCTTTGGCTGTGGTTGCTGTCACTAAAACCGCCGTTTCTCCCGATTGGATCAGAACACTACCGCCAGCTTGGGGGGCTAAAAGCCCTATTTTTAGTCGAATATCCCTGCCATCAAAGGATATTGACTTGTCAAACTCTTCCATGTAAAGCTATATTCCTTTCTTTCACTTTTCTCTGTGCTGTGGCAATCCTAGCATTTTTTGTCCCCCTTTCCAGCAGGTTTAGTATTCAGTGATCAGTTATCAGTGATCAGTTATCAGTGATCAGAGTTGAGTTTTCAGTTCGCTGATTACTCTTTACCGTTTACCGATCACAGCAAAAAAGCTCCCCACTTCCCCAATCCCCCAATCCCCCAATCCCCCAATCCCCCAATCCCCCACACCCCACTCCCCCACTCCCCCAATCCCCCACACCCCACTCCCCCACTCCCCCACTTTTAAACAGAATTTAAGATTACTTGCTCAAACCGGCCAAAAAATGATAGTTTCAGATATAGGAATAATCTGGTTAAGAAAAAAATGTCTTCCCTTGCCGCTTGCTGGCCCAAAAATATTTCTAAGTATTAGCAAAACTGACTTACTGTCAGCAGTTGAGCGGGATTTTTCCTAGCTCGAAGAACTCCAGACAAAGAAAATTAAGACAATTAAAAGGATTGCGTCTCTATTATCTGTTAGACGCTTCTAATCCAGTGAATTTGCGGGTTATCTTCAAATTAACCCCGTTTAACCCTATTTGTGGCTATCGATTATGGCTGAAAGTTATTTACTAGACAAACTGCAATCTGTTGAACAGACCTACAAAGAATTAACCCGTCGTCTAGCGGATCCCGATGTCACCGGTAATCCGGGTGAATTGCATCGTCTGGCCAAATCCCGCGCTTCCCTAGAGGAAACGGTCAACACTTACGAAATTTGGCAAAAAAGTCAAGAGGATTTAATCGGTGCGAAACAAATCTTCAAAGAATCCGCCGGCGATCCCGAATTACGGGAAATGGCCGCCCTAGAAGTGGCAGAATTAGAGGCAAAAATCGCCACTTTGGAAGACCAATTAACAATTCTGCTGCTGCCCCGGGATCCCCTCGATGAAAAGAATATTATGCTAGAAATTCGCGCTGGGACCGGAGGTGATGAGGCCAGTATTTGGGCGGGGGATTTAGTTCGCTTGTACTCAAAATATGCCGAAACTCAAAACTGGAAAGTTAGCCTTTTGAGTGAATCTCAGGCGGATATGGGAGGATTTAAAGAGGCAATTTTAGAGATTAAAGGCGATAACGTCTATAGTAAGCTGAAATTTGAGGCGGGAGTCCATCGGGTGCAGCGGGTTCCTCTGACGGAAGCCAGTGGTCGCGTCCACACTTCTACCGCTACCGTGGCGATTATGCCAGAAGTGGACGATGTGGAAGTGCATATCGATCCCAAGGATATTGAGTTAACCACGGCTAGATCCGGGGGGGCAGGCGGTCAAAATGTCAATAAAGTGGAAACTGCCGTCGATTTAATCCATAAACCCACGGGAATCCGGGTTTTTTGCACCGAGGAGCGATCGCAATTGCAAAACCGGGAACGAGCTATGCAGATTCTCCGGGCGAAACTGTACGATATGAAGTTACAGGAACAACAGGAAGCGGTCAGTTCCATGCGACGCTCTCAGGTGGGAACTGGTTCCCGTTCGGAAAAAATTCGCACCTATAACTATAAGGATAATCGTCTCACCGATCATCGCTTAAATCAGAATTTTTCCCTCGATCGCATTTTAGACGGCGATATCGAAGATGTGATCCAATCCTGTATCGCCAAGGATCAACAGGAAAAACTGGCAGAATTAGCCGCTGCCCAAGAGACAGCTTAATCAGGACAAGGGAGACTCCGAGACTCCTGGATTATTTTTATTTATGCTCCCCACTCTCCTCTCCCCAACCCGAAACGGTCAAACCCTTTGCTAATTTTTGGCTTTTTACTTGCTATAATCGATCGTCGAATTTGAGTAGGAGACGGGAGAAAATGGCCGATTGGCAGGAAATAGAGGGGGGGATCACGGCCCCAAAAGGATTTAAATCCGCAGGGATGGCCGCGGGGCTAAAACCGTCCGGTTTGCCCGATTTAGCCCTCATTGTCTCGGAAACAGAAGCGATCGCCGCAGGAGTCTTTACCACCAGTCAAGTGCGGGCCGCTTGCGTCGATTATTGCCGTCAACGCCTCCAAACTAAAGCCAGCGCCAGGGCGATTTTGTGTAATGCCGGCCAAGCAAACGCCGCCACGGGGGAAGCCGGATGGCAAGATGCTCTCGATAGTGCCGCCGCCTTGAGCCAAGTTTTAGGGATTCCCGCCGATGCAATTTTGCTGGCTTCTACGGGAGTGATCGGGCAACGGATTCGCATGGATGCGTTAACCGCCGCTTTACCGACCTTAGCAGGTTTATTGTCGGAAAATGGTGGCGAAAGCACGGCCCGGGCGATTATGACCACGGATCTAGTCCCCAAATCGATCGCCTTGCAAACCACTATCGATGGTCGTCCGGTCACAATTGGGGGAATTGCCAAGGGATCGGGGATGATTCACCCGAATATGGCGACGATGCTCTCCTTTATTACCTGTGATGCCGCAGTATCGACGGTTCTCTGGCAAAATATGTTAAGTCGGGCGGCTAATAAAAGTTTTAATCAGATTACGGTGGATGGGGACACCAGTACCAATGACAGTCTGATCGCCTTGGCTAACGGTCAATCGCGCACCACAGCGATCACAGAAATGGGCCGGGATGCCCAAAAGTTAGAGGCCATGTTAACGGAAGTTTGTCAATACTTGGCTAAAGCGATCGCCCGGGATGGGGAAGGGGCCACCTGTTTAATAGAAGTGCGGGTTTCGGGGGCGGCCGATGATCAGTCCGCTCGTCAGATTGCTCGCACCATTGCCGGTTCTTCCTTAGTAAAATCGGCGGTTTTCGGTCGAGATCCCAACTGGGGACGAATTGCGGCGGCCGCGGGCCGGGCCGGGGTTGTCTTCCATCAAGAGGATCTGCAAATTAAGTTAGGCGACTTCGTGATGATGGAAAATGGTCAACCTCTGGCGTTCGATCGAGCTAGTGCCAGTAATTACCTGAAAGCGGCAGCAAGCGGGGCTTATTTACGAGAAGATACCGTTTTAATGTCTATCTGTATCGGTAACGGTTCGGGAACAGGTACGGCCTGGGGTTGCGATCTTAGTTACGATTACGTCAAAATTAACGCCGAGTACACCACTTAGGGTTTGCTGAAAAAGCTTTTCCTAGGGGCAGGGTGTGGGGTGTGGGGTGTGGGGTGTGGGGTTTTACCTATTTTCAGGGGGTCAATTAGCTAATTTTCAGGGAAAAAGTCCAGGGATTTTCCCCCCGATCCCCGCAACGGCTGGCACTTTTTGAGGGAAAAAAAGTCTAAAAGTCTGATCCAACAAGGTTTTTAGATTTATTCAGCAAGCCCTACTTAAAGCGATCGATTCTGTAAATAGGCTCTCTTGTCCTTGCTGGATTGTATCCCAACAGCTTGATCAAAGGTTGACGTTAGGCTCTAGTCTATACCGACAATCTCGATGATCGATCCTGTTGATCACACAGCAGCCAAGAGAGCCGATTACTCGATTAACAGATAAACTTTAATGGTTGGATTGTAAGTAGCTGGTTATAATTAAATTAAAAATGGATTTTAGGTTCGATCCCCCCTGCCCCCCTTGATAAGGGGGGTGCCGATCCCCCCTTAGTCCCCCCTTAATCCCCCCTTAATAAGGGGGGCATCTGACAACTTTTAACGCCTACCTACTTACTTCTTTTCAACCGGTCTCGAAAACAGTTTTGTCAGTCCCTCAGTCCCTTGGCAAAATCCATCTATTGGTGGGGAAAACGCTGCATGGTTCCGAAAAAATCACCACGAATTCCTTTAGAATTGCACCAGATCAAGGCTTACGAGTTTTATCAAAAACGGCTGGCATCGGGTAAAGAAGGCAATGAGATAGATGACTGGCAGCAAGCGAAAGAATATTTGAGCCAACATCCCAGAGCGATTCTTGCTTGGAATCTAAAGATGCCCTATCGCGGGGGAAAAAGGCTAATTAAAAGATTGTTGCTATCGCTCCAGTCTCTTGTCAGAGTTGCTTGGAAACTGCTAATCTTTCCCTTCTGGCTATTTCAGCAAATACCGGGGCTTTTTGCCCGTGAAGACAAAGACAGCCGCACCTTTGCCATTGATGTGGTCAAAACGATTATTTCTGCCCTGGGATTAATTGCCACCCTTTTGGCAGGAATCGGGCTTTTTGTCAATTATCTCAATTCTCAAGCGGAAAGGCAACTGATTCAGGAACGTCTGATTACCGAGCGCTTCTCGAAAGCTGTCGAGCAAATCGGTAATAATAAAGAGGAGGTGGTAATTGGCGGCATTTATTCCCTAGAGCGAATTGCCAAAGATTCTCCCAAGGATCAATGGACAATTATGGAAGTGCTGACTTCCTACATTCGTAAAAATTCCCCCATTCCCTCGAATATTCAACAACTGGAGCCAGAGGAAAGACAGAAGGCCCTAGAAAAACTCCCTTCCGTGAGTATTCCAGTTCAGGCCGCTTTAACGGTAATCGGGCGGCGTAAAGTTGAGAATGACCAAGCTGGGGATAATTTGGCTGGAA
Source organism: Microcystis sp. M_QC_C_20170808_M9Col (assembly GCF_007095495.1). NCBI lineage: Bacteria > Bacillati > Cyanobacteriota > Cyanophyceae > Chroococcales > Microcystaceae > Microcystis > Microcystis sp. M_QC_C_20170808_M9Col. Next base: position 19,692 of record NZ_SFBZ01000188.1, read on the forward strand.
CAACTGACTCTAATAAAATTAAAATTCTTGATTTAAGTCGGACAAATTTGAGGGAAGCCAACCTCAACCGAGCCAACCTCAACCGAGCCAACCTCAACCGAGCCAACCTCAACGGGGCCTACCTCGACGGAGCCAACCTCAACCGAGCCAACCTCAACGGGGCCTACCTCGACGGAGCCTACCTCTACAGAGCCTACCTCTACAGAGCCTACCTCTACGGAGCCAACCTCTACAGAGCCTACCTCTACAGAGCCAACCTCTACGGAGCCAACCTCTACGGAGCCTACCTCTACGGAGCCGTGGGTCTTCATCCAGAACAAATTAAATCGGCCTGCTTTTGGGAAAGAGCAATATACACGCAAGCCAAGTGGGATAAAGATAAAAAATTATGGGTGGCTGCGGACCCAAAAGCCAATCAACGAGAAATCGACAAACTCAAAAGGGACAAAAACTCAGATCCGCGAAATCCGATCGATTGTACTACTAAATAGGGTTTGCGGCAAAAAGTACGGGCGAAGCATTCGGATAGAAAATCTCCGGTTTCACGGATAGGTTATTGCCCGAATGCTTCGCCCCTACAGGACGCGGGCCGATGAAAACGCAAGGTTTGGAAGCACGATTCTCTCAAAATCTTGCACCTGTTTGGCGAGAAAAGCCACAAAACCCTTACCTTACCTACATTTCACATTTATTCAGCCAACCCTAAATAGTCCGATGTTAGTGCAAGAAAATAGGATTGGGACTTTCAAAAACCTTGCATTATCCTTCTTG
>NZ_SFBZ01000189.1:0-14889 GCF_007095495.1 Microcystis sp. M_QC_C_20170808_M9Col
TAGGGCTAATTGTGCATCTGCTGGGCAAACAAATTAGCCTGTAATTCAGAGCCGGCAATCGTTTTGACGATTTAGATAAAATTTTCAATGTGACACTTTAGGGTGCGGAATGTGGGATGATAGCGGCGGCGGTCATTACTGCCGTCGTCGATTCCGGCCCGACGGAGAGTTGTGGTGAGGAACCGAGCAGGGCATAGATGAGCAGCGGCGGTAGGATCGCCCATAATCCGGCGATCGGTTGTACTCCGGCCAGTTCCGCATAGGCCAGACATTGGGGAACGAGATAGGCCGCCACGGTGATCCCCGCAATGATATCTCCCCGCAACCAGGCCGAGCGATAGGATCGCAGACGCTTTAACCCGGGTAGGGAAAACCGCTCCCTAGAAAAATTTAATCGAGTAGGCATCCTCATCTCTTCTCCTGTCATCGAAGTTCGGCGTTGTGGGAATATTGGTGGCAAGAAAGCGTTAAATATCCGTGAGTGGGAATGTCTTTTTTGCGGGACTTTCCCTTCAAAAGCGACCTCGACCTTTAGCCCTGGCGGAAAACTTTCCTGTCGGCGAGCGATCGCGTTTTTCCTCGCCTCTCCAGAGGGTTATCAATAAAAGCGATCGCTATTTAGGGTTGGCTGAAAAAGTTTTTCGGTGGTGGCAGGGTGTGGCCCCCCAACGCCCCCGACATCGGGGGGGCAGGTGGGGTGTAGGGTTTTAGCGATTTTGAGGGGGTCAATTACCTAATTTTCAGGGAAAAAGTACCTGAATTTTCCACCCGATCACTCCGGGATCTGGCACTTTTTGGTTTCCAAAAAGTCTACAGGCCATTACCGCGATCGTGTAGGCGTTATTATTCATGCCGTTAATATTAAAATTAATCTGATAGGGCTGTCTACCCGTGGGTGATTGGAAGGGTAAAGAATAGGTTTCGCCCCGTTTCATTTCGACATTTTTCTGGAAGGCGCTATTGACTGAATTATCGGGATATTTGAGATTGATCGTCACTCCGTATTTGCCATCGTTTTCGGGAACCATTACCCCTTTAAAAGAGGCGAATTTCACCCCGGAGGGAACGGCGAAATCGGTGTTAAAGTTATTCTTTCCTATGGCATCGATCTGTTTGCGGATATGGGTCTGATTAGTGGCTACTTCCTTGAGGTACTGACAGTTTTTCGGAAGTTCGGTAGCCTGATCTTTGGTACTGGCGACAACGGCCATCGAGGTCAGTCCGAGGATTAAACCAGCCCAGAGAAAGCTGAAAGTTTTTGTCAACATGATAGTTTTTCCCGTTAAGTTTTTCTAAAATTGGCTCTTCGGGGACGATTAAAGATAATTAAGCCTTAATTGTCCCGCCTTGACTTTTTCCGTGACCAAAGTTCTCACTAATTCTAATTTTTGGCGCGGGACTTGGTCATTATCGCTCGCAGTGGAGCGAGTTCTCCTGTTTCTTCTGGGGTTAATTTTTGTGCGTCAACCCGTGAGATGTTCAGAGAATTGCTCCTCGTTTTTACTCTCCTAACCAAACACAAACCCCGCTCACATACCCAAGAAAGCTAGGATTCAATATTTACTACTAATATTTAACTTTGGCAGGCTCGGAGAAACTATCAAAATTCTGCAAATCTAACTTTTATTTTGTTAAAGAATTATCTCGCAAAGTTGCCGACGGACACTCACCGAACATTTTCTTATAATCTTTGGCAAATTGACCCATGTGCCAGAATCCCCACTGTAATGCGATCGCACTAACGGTAATTCCCCTACCCGCAGAGGCTTTTAGTTGTCGTCGTACCCCGTTAAGACGTTGAATTTTGAGATAAGTCGCAGGTCCCAGGCCAAAACATTCCTGAAAACCGTAACGGAGGGTACGTTCACTGATGTGAAGTTCTTGGCAAAGATCGAGGATCGAGAGGGGGCGATCGAGATTGTCCAGTAAGATCTCCTCTGCTCGCTTAATGTAGGGATGTCGTATTGAAGGGCGCAGCGGCGGATCGTTTTGATGGGAATCGAGTACATCTAGAACCAGAGAGATAAAATCCTCTCGGATCAGCGATTGCATAGCTGGCTCTAGAATTGTCTGGGGTTGTCTCCAGAAAAGCTCAAAAATATATCTTAAATGAGAGCGGAATCGTCTCAGGACAGTCGGCTCTGGTTGAATTGCCAGGGTTGAATCCGTAATTAAAGATGCTACCCCGAGCCGATCGGTTTGTTCGGCCTGGGAAAACAGAGAATCGTTATCGATAGTAACCAGAGCGAGGGGCAAGTTTCCCGATCGAAGCATATCGATTCCCCTGGAACTTTTCTGCAAGAGAGCGGAATTCGACGATAAAGAATACCCGTGCCACTTGAGGACTCGGGGTGTAGACAAGGGTATCCCGACGGTGATTGTCCCGGGAGGAGAATCCCCTTGAGAACGAATTCCTCGATTGTAAATCGGTCGGGCGAATTGTATGCCCCCGACTTGAGCTACGAACAGTTCCCCCTCGAAAGTTCCCGCCTCGATCGGTCGATGAACCATGTCCCAACGAAAAGCTCTCATCCGCGACCCTAGTTCATCGATATCGTGAAAAGTAATCGTCTCGATCAGGGGCTGTAAATTGATATTCATTTTGTCTGATTTGGGATAGCGGAATTATTAAAAATTATTAAGTATTATTGAGAGTTATTCTCTTGTAAATATGCAGGATACCTCACTAATCTTAATTGTAGAGTTTTTTGGCTTTTATGGGTTAATAACGTCAGACTCTGACTTTTTTCCTTGATTGAAAGAAATAGGGGTTTCTCGTTATCCGCAATATTTTTTAAAATTTATGGTCAATTCTTAATAAAAAAATTACCGAAAAGTTCTATCTATAAGTCTAAGTTTGCCATTTTTTGATAGCGATCGCTCTTACCAAGCGTCTATAATAGTCTTCTAGAGGCTAATAGATAGAAACTCGCTGTTTATTCAAGCAAGAAAATTTAGAAAGAAGATAGGAGATAAATACCCTTAAAATTGATGAGCAGGAGGAAATATTACCAATTAAAGGTTCGCTGCTATGAAATTCCGTCAATTGATGCGGGCAACAGAAAATAAATACAATCGGCTGCTGGCAAATCTGCTCTCGCTCTACATTATTTACCCGTTTTTAGTATATCTACCCCTGGGAGATTGGCTGATTTTCTTTTTCTTCTCCCTCTCTCTGATCATCGCCGTCTATCAGATCGATCGAAGTAAATTGGCTTTAAGATTTAATATCGGTCTGTTTTTGATTGCCCTCCTCCTGCGAGCATTCAGCACGATTATCCCTATTTATAGCGATTTCAACCGTTGGTTCGAGCTATCTAGTACATTAATTTCTCTAGCTTTTGTTAGTTTATGCGTGTACTCGATTTTACAAGAATTAATTCTCGCCGAACAGGTAACATCCGATATCATCAAAGGGGGAATTTGTGTCTATTTTCTCCTAGGATTTTTCTGGGCATCCGCTTATAGTATCGTCCAGATTTTTGAACCCGATTCCTTTAGCTCCGCCGCTAAAACCGTCAACCAGGCGGATCTACTTCATTTCAGCTTTACTACCCTGGCCACGGTTGGTTACGGTGATATAGTTCCTACCAGTAAAGTCGCTAGAGTTCTAGCCAATTTAGAAGGAATGACTGGAGTTCTCTATCCCGCCGTTTTTATCGCTCGTTTAGTCAGTTTACACAATGGTCGTTAACCAAAACAATCCAGCGCCTTGGAGAATATTAGATGATTATGCGTCGCTTTATGCCGATTCTTTCTGTACTTTTGCCTTGGGTCACTGCCGCAGGAGTCTTGGCGGAAATACCGACTCTATCCCAGGAAATCCGCCCAAAAACGGCGGAACAGGTGATCGAGCAACTCTGTGCTAATTTAACCAAACAGCGATCGTTCACCGTCAATATGGATGTCACCTATGACGATGTACTCGAATCCGGGGCGAAAGTTCAGTACAGTGCCTATCAAAACATCTGGGTAGAGAAACCCGATCGCCTGCGCTCGGACTACACTGGAGATGAACGAGTCACCCGCTTTTTTTACGACGGTAAAACCTTCACCCTCGCGGATCTGGAACGGGATCTATACGTCACCAAACCGGCTCCGAATACTCTAGATGAAGCCTTAGACCAAGTAGAGCAAAGGTACGGAATCACTATTCCCATGTCCAATCTGGCAGCCAACGATCCCTGTGCAGATCTAATGGCCGATGTCAGGCAAATTATTTTTATCGGCAACGACATGGTCAACCGCGAACCGATGTATCATCTGCTGCTGATCGGTAGCGATCGCGATTATCAAATCTGGGTCACGCAGGATGCCACCCCCCTACTGAGGAAAGCGATTATCACCTATAAAACTCTACCCGGTTCACCCCAGTACACGGCAATATTATCCGACTGGAATTTTAATCCCAGTACCCCCGCCGATACTTTCACTTTCCAACCGGGATCAGAGTCGATCCCTATCGAACTTCTACCCCCTAGGGATAATCAATCCCAGCAGTAAACCCTGTTCATAAAATGCGATCGCTTGTCGGTATTCCCCTAAATCAGCGTTTTGATATACTTTAAATATCTAACGAATTCGAGGTGGGATAATGAAGTCGCAGATTGGACGCTGGGGTAATTCTTTAGCGATTCGGATTCCCAAGTATGCGGTGGAAGCACTAAACCTCAATCCCAATGACGTTGTTGAATGTTCTGTGGAAAACGGAAAGCTAGTAATTGAGCTAATTCAAGCCTTGCCTGAGTTAAGCCTAGAAGAACTACTGGCTGAGGTTGTTGAATCACCGGAGCCGGAAGTGGATTGGGGACGGCCAATGGGAGAGGAGGTTTGGTGACATACATTCCAGAACGTGGAGATTTCCTGCGGTTGAGCTTCGACCCACAAATTGGGCATGAGCAAATGGGTAATCGTCCAGCACTGGTGGTAAGCCCTATTGATTTTAATCGCAAGATTGGTTTTGCCTTTGTCTGTCCGGTGAGCAATACGCAACGCCAGAACCCTTTCTACGTCAAGATTCCAGATGGAGAGGCAGTGACAGGAGTTATCATGGTAGATCAGCTGCGATCGTTGGACTTCCGAGCGAGAAAAGCGAGCTTTATCGGCAAGTGTCCAGAACAGTTGCTCCAGGATGTTCTCAGAAGAATTAAGCCGATTCTGTTCTGACAGGGACATTCTCAAAAGTCCCAGAAGAGCGATATTAATTATGAACCCAACCCAGATTTATTATAGAAAATGTTCCCGCCAGAGTTCGTGTAGAAACAGGAGAGCGTTTTTTTTGCACCAGAAACCGTCGAACGCTTGCAGAAAATAATCTGGGAAGATAAAAAAATCAAGGAGTCCGGGCCATGAAAAGATCTTTATGTCAAAACTTATGTGTTCTTGCCGCCCTCCTTTTGGGTACAAGTTTACTGGTAACGGATTATGTGGACGCTCGCGGTGGCGGTGGTGGCGGTAGTCGTGGCGGTGGTGGTGGTAGTCGTGGGGGTGGTGGAGCTTCCCCACGGGTTAACCGCAGTAGTGATCTGCAAAACCGAGGGAATTTTAGTAATCGTTCCCAACCCTCTAGAGATTTTTCTGGAAGACAGGGTGAACGGCAAACCGGTCAACAAAACCGTCAAGGGGAACGCACGGAAAGACAGGGTGAACGGCAAACCGGTCAACAAAACCGGCAGGGTGAACGCACCGAAAGACAGGGGGAAAGACAAACTAATCAACAAAACCGTCAAGGGGAACGCACCGAAAGACAGGGGGAAAGACAGGGGGAACGCACCGAAAGAACCGATACCCGTCAAGGGGAACGCAGCGAAAGACAGGGTGAACGGCAGCAGCAGGTTAGCGATCGCCAACAGAACCGTCAGAACTTTATTGACGATAATCGCAACGGTTACTGGCGTGGTGGCGGTTGGTACGGTGGCGGTTATTATGTCCCCCCGGGTTGGGGTTGGGTAGGGTTAACCACTGGCTTAGTCATCGGTTCAGCGATCGCTACTCTCCCCCCCTACTACAATACCGTCTATGTGGGTTCCACTTCCTACATTTACTCGGACGGCATCTATCTTCAGCCTAGCGGTAGTTCCTACACGGTGGTGGCCCCTCCCATCGGTGCGATTGTCACCTATCTTCCCGACGGCTGCACCACAATCACGGCTGACAATACGCTTTATTACAATTGTAGCGGTATCTACTATCAGCCCCTGTTTGAGAATGGTTCCACGGTTTATCAGGTGGTTCGCTTCTAATCGGTTTCTTCTTCATCAATAATTGCCGATCGATCTAATAATAATAAATCTCGCAGGCGATCGGTATCTAATTCTGTTAACCAATTTTCCCCAGCATCTACGGTTTGTTCCGCTAATTGTTTTTTGCTTTCGATCATCTCATTAATGCGTTCCTCTAGGGTTCCCGTACAGATGAATTTATGTACCTGAACATTGCGTTTTTGTCCGATGCGAAAAGCGCGATCGGTGGCCTGATTCTCTACGGCCGGATTCCACCATCGGTCGATATGAAAAACGTGATTAGCGCGGGTTAAATTTAATCCTGTTCCCCCCGCTTTCAGGGAGAGAATAAAAATCTTTGGTCCCTGGGGATCATTTTGAAAGCGCTCGATCATTTCTACCCGATCTTTTGCTTTGGTAGAACCGGAGAGAAATAATATTTCCTCGGCTAATTTTTTCTGGAGATGGGTTTGTAGGAGTTTTCCCCACTCGGCAAATTGTGTAAAAATTAAAGCTCGATCGCCTTCTGCTATCACTTCCTCTACCATGGCTTCTAAACGTAATAATTTTCCCGATCTTTGACTGGTTTCTAAACTATTTTCTTTCAAAAAATGGGCGGGATGATTACAAATTTGTTTTAGTTGCATTAGCAAGGTTAAAATTAATCCATGTTTCTGAATTCCTTGAATTTCTTCAATTTTCTGGAGCGTTGTCTCGACTAATTGTTGATAAAGTTGTCCCTGTTCTTTCGATAAACCACAAAAAATATTCATTTCCTGTTTTTCTGGTAAATCTTCAATAATATTTTTATCGGTTTTTAATCTCCGTAAAATAAAGGGACGGACAAGGGAACGTAAATTATGCAGGGATTCTTGATCGCCGTATTTTTCAATGGGAAGGGCAAAACGACGCTGGAAAAATGTTTGAGTTCCTAAAAAATTGGGATTGAGAAAATCCAAAATTGACCATAATTCCGTCAGGCGATTTTCTACGGGAGTTCCGGTTAAGGCAATGCGAAATCCTGCGGGTATTTTTCGCACTGCTTGGGATTGTTTAGCCGTAGAGTTTTTAATATTTTGAGCCTCATCTAAAACTAAACCTTGCCATTGTACTGCTTCCAAAGTGGACAGATCGCGATAGATTAAAGGATAACTGGTAATAACAACCGATTTATTTTTTACCTCTTGAGCAAAAGCTTTACCTTTTAATCTTTTTTCGCCATGATGCACAAAAACAGCCAGGGTGGGAGCGAATTTTCTTAATTCATGTTCCCAGTTATTAACCACAGAAGTGGGAGCCACCACTAACACGGGATTAACTAACATATCCTGTTCTTTTAATGCTAGTAAAAAAGCGATTAATTGCGGGGTTTTTCCTAAACCCATATCATCGGCTAAACAAGCACCTAAACCCCACTTTTCTAGGAAAGCTAACCAACTAACTCCCTTGATTTGATAGGGACGTAATTCCCCCCGAAATTCCCGCGGTGGGTTGATTAATTGAATCCCTTGATTGTTATTTAAATTATCAATTAATTCCTTTAATGCTCCCTCCGCTTGAAAATTAACTACCGGCAGTTTAGCAATTAGATTATTATCTCCTGAACTCAAGCGCAGGGCATCCTCTACCGAGAGATTAAGGGGAGTAATGGTATTATTTAAAATTGCCTGAGCTGCTTTGACATCCGTAGGTTGTAGGATTAACCATTTGCCCCCCACTTCCACCACTGGCGATTTTTTCTCTAATAACTTATCAAAATCTTTTTTCGATATTTCCTGTTCCCCTACCACTAATTTAAGCTGAAAGTTTAATAAACTGGTTAAACTTAATCTTTCTCCTTTTTTGGGAGTTACACTGGCAGCAATCTTAATTCCTAATCTTTGTTCATTACTACCAGCAGTTAACCCCGTTGGCAAAATTACCCCTAATCCCTGATCTTGCAATTGCCAAGCGATCGAGCGAATAAACTGATAAACTTCGATGGAATCAAGAGAACATTCCTCCGGGTGTCTTTGCTCTAAACTAATTCTAATTGGTTCGTACAATCGCGCCGCTAATCCCAATCCTTTTAAGAGAATTTCCTGAGGATTATTGACAACTCTTTGATAACTATGATAACTTTCTTTGCCCTCTAACCAAATCAACTTGGCACTAATGAGAAATTCGGGATCATCTAACGCTTGTAAATAATAGGTGAGTTTCCACACTGTCCCTAGACTGGGAGGTTGTAAAGATAAACAGACACGGTATTGATTCTCGATTAATTGGCGATTATTGCCATTAACCAAACTTTCTTGGATAGGAAACACCCAGTTATGATAAGCATTTTCTAGACGCTGTAAATTCTTGGCTTCTAAAGCAATCTCATGATGATCACCGCTTAAAGATTGTAGCCAGGGTTTTACCATCAATGACGGCGAAATATTAACAGTACTATCTATCTTTTGTCGCAAACGAGCATCGACAATATTTTTCAAGCAATCGAGAATAATTGTTTGTGGTTCGCTATTTTCTTGATAGGCAAGACAGACCGGGGGGATGGTTTGGATAAACTTAGCTAAACGAGTGCGATCGATGGTACTATCTAGCAGGGGATACCAGCAACTTTCACCCTGATTTATTCCCGCTAAAAACTTTCCCCTTGCTAATAAATCTAAACTCCAACGGTGCAAATACAGCCAAAATCGTAGATCATTGCCGATAAATTCGGCCTTAGCTAGGGGTAATTTCTCCCATAACCGCACTATCATCCCCGCAGAAAAAGTTAATCCCGATACCTGCCATGGTTGCCAAGACAAGGATTTAGCTGTGGGTTCGAGAATTTGCCCCGACAGCAGCGGTAAAAAATATTTTTTCCTAGGGGGGGAATAACTAGGTAAACTGAGCTTGATTGATTCTGGAGAATACCGGTCAAGCTGAGGAGAAAATTTCTCGATAAATTGGGCTAATGCCCCAGATTCTAGACAAAAAGGATGATTTTCCTTTGTTTCACTTAATTCCTTCCCTTGCCACTGTTCACCCCAAAGAAAAAAAACACTATCTTGCGAACGAATCAGCCAATTACCGTGTAGAGTAGTCATTATGAAATAGGGAAATTCCTCTAAAAAACTTGCTGTTGAAAAGGTAACAAATCTCGATTTTGTCGCTTCTTCTGACGTTAAGAGCCTCTAATCTTCTATTTTAGTGGACAAGGGCTGATTTCTCAAGCAGAATCTAGTTAAGCGATTAGCCCCGATCGAATGGTTATTATCAGTAATAATAAATAGATTTATTTTTAAACTATGTACAAATCGATCGCCCTCACCCTCGTCCTCAGTCTTCCCCTGAACTTCTCCCTAGTTGGTTATGGGGAAGATTTAAACCACCTACAGCAATTATTATCCACCCGAAAATGTCCCCAATGCGATCTGAGCGGTTCGGGGTTAGTGCAATCGAATCTAGTCGGGGCAAAATTAAATGGGGCCAATCTCGTCGGGGCCAATCTTAGTCAAGCTAATTTAAGTGGGGCGGATCTGAGTGGCGCAAATTTAACTGGAGCCTCTCTTTTTGGTGCTAATCTCACTGGAGCGAACTTAACCGGGGCAATCTTGACGGGTGCGGATTTAAGAGGCACTTATCTCAATAATGCTAACCTCGACAACACCAAACTAGACACTGCATACGTGCAGGGTGCGGTGGGAATTCCCAGTAGTGCCGGTACTCCTGAACTATTCTATGGTCTAGGAATGGTGGAAGGAAAACAGGGACGCACCAGCGCCGCTATAGAAAATTTTAATAAGGCCTTGACAATTAACTCAGAATATGCTCCAGCTTATCTGGCCCGGGCCATGGCTCACTATCGTCTGGGACAAAATGCGCTAGCAGCCCAGGACGCTCAAATGGCTTCGACTCTCTTTGAACGACAAGGTAATACCCCCGGTTACGAAGCGGCAGAGAATTTTATTAAAGGCATGGAAATCGCCCTAAAACCGCGAGAACAAGGTGGTGGCAACGCTCAATTAGACCAAATGGTGCAGGGGATTGGTTCTCTGCTCTTACAGTTTGTTTTACCCGCTTTGGGACTGTTTTAGTCCTCGTCCGCTGGCTCTTCTAAATGTTCCGAGACCGCGTAATAAAGGTCAAGAACATGATGATCGGCAAGACGATAAAAGACTCTCCGTCCCTGTTTTTGGTATTTAACTAATCTTAAGGCTCTTAGGGTTCTTAACTGGTGCGATACGGCCGATTCACTCATCCCTAAGTCGTCGGCTAAGTCACAAACACATAATTCTCGTTTGGCTAAAAGCGATAGAATTCTTAGGCGGTTGGCATCCCCCAAAAGGCTGAAAAATTCGGCCATTTTTTGGGCTTTTTCTAGTTCTAATCCCTGCAAGTGCTGGAATTTCGCCTCTTGGTGATGGGATTCCCCACAAACCGGTGCTATTTTCTCTAGGGCCATATTTTTTCCTGATCGGTTATTAAGGGAAAGTTGAGAAAGGGAGGTATCGATCGAATCTTCCATGCCGATACTTGTCCCCTTCTCCCCAATAACTAAATTTAACCGCAAATACAACTCTGGTGTCCACAGCCTTTCCCGTCAACGTGACCATCGGCACAAGCTTGGGAACAGTAGTATTTATCGTTTTCTTTGATGGCATCGGCGATCGATACTTGACACGTACAGGATTCACAAGCACATTTCATGGTGGTGACAGCGATCATGGTTACTACCTCGGAACTTCTTTACTGACTTTAGTATAACATCTGAACAGATGTTCATGGATTGAATAAAGTTAAATTTTTCTAAAACTCAGAGGGGAAAGTTAGAGCAGTCATCTCATATTTACTGCTCACTGATTACTGCTCACTGTTTACTGTGTTTAGACGCGGAACAGCCTACCAACGATCGCCAGCATCGTAAATTGTTAAACGTCCGACTCCTAGAGCTAATCCGGGAGAATTGTCTCCGGGGGGATAAGCAGTAATTCCAAACTGATAGACACCACCATAATCGGGATTTCGTACTGGTTTCAGACCGATGGAAACGGTATTACCGGGGGGGACAGGAGGATCAAAAATGACCGTAATCGTCTGAGTATTGGGGTCAAAAGTGGTGGATTTTAGGGTTAATTTTTCGCCTCGCTGATTGCGATCGCCAAGAAAAGCAAAGGTTTGATCGAGAAGAAAAGCAATAGTTTGAATATTAGGCTGCTGTTGTATGGTTACTTTACCCAAGGGCGCCCCGAGAGACGGCGGTAGAGCGATGGTAAGATAGTATTTGGCTCCCCAAGCACGCACGGATTGGAAAGTAGCGGAGAAATTAACCAGAGTGGGAGAACTCTCAAAAAATACTCTGCCGTCGGGAAATTGTCCTGCAAGGGAGACAGAAGCATCAAAAGCGAGTATAGCAATCAAAGCGAGTTTAGATAGACTTTCAGTCTGTTTTAAAGGCAAAAAAGGAATTTTCAAGGTAAAAGCTACTATAAAATATTGATTGTCAAGAGGAATTATACCAAATTCACTTAACCCTAAACCGCTGCCATTATCAGTGATCAGTGATCAGTGATCAGTTGTTTTCTCCCCACACCCCACACCGCACTTCCCCAACCCCCAACAGCTAACCCCCAACTTGCAATGTATCTCGAACACCTACATCTTCACAGTTTTAGAAATTATGCCGAACAGTTGCTAAAATTCGAGTCCAAAAAAACAATATTATTGGGCAATAATGCTCAGGGAAAATCCAATTTACTAGAAGCGATCGAACTTTTGGCGACTCTCAAGAGCCATCGAGTCAGCAAGGATCGGGATCTGGTGCTAGAATCGGACTCGGAGGCGAGAATTTTTGCTAGGGTTAATCGTCTTTATGGAGCATCAGAATTAAGTTTAATTCTCCGTTCTTCCGGTCGTCGCACCGTGATCCGTGACCGTCAACCCCTGCGCCGTCATCTCGATTTTTTGGGCGTGATTAATGCGGTACAATTTTCTAGTCTCGATCTGGATTTAGTGCGCGGTGGTCCGGAAGCTCGCCGAGATTGGTTAGATACTTTATTAATTCAATTGGAACCCCTATACGTTCATATTTTACAGCAATATAATCAGGTTTTACGACAAAGAAATGCTCTCTTAAAAGAGATTCGTAAACAGGAATTAGAGGGAAAAGTTTATGGGGATTTATCCCAGCTAAAACTCTGGGATTTACAACTAGCAGAAACCGGTTCAAGAGTAACGAGAAGAAGGGCGCGAGTCCTGCAAAGATTAATTCCTTTAGCCCAAAAATGGCACGAAAGTATTAGCGGAAAAACCGAACTTTTAGAATTACAATATATTCCTAATGTGCCTTGGGTAGAAGATGATGTCAATGGAGTACAAAGGGCTTTTTTAGATAAGATTGAAACCCGTCGTTTGGCAGAGAAACAACTAGGGACATCGGTAGTCGGTCCGCACCGGGATGAAGTGGATTTTTTAATTAACCAAAACCCCGCTAAATCCTACGGTTCCCAAGGACAACAAAGAACCTTAGTTTTAGCCTTGAAATTAGCGGAATTACAGTTATTAGAGCAGATTATCGGGGAACCTCCCCTACTACTCCTCGATGATGTTTTAGCGGAATTAGATATCGAACGACAAAATCAATTATTAGATGCGATCGAAGACCGTTTTCAAACTTTAATTACCACCACTCATCTCAGTTCTTTTGAGTCCCGTTGGTTGCAATCTTCCCAAGTATTTTCTGTCAAAAAGGGACATATTTTTTATTAACCTATAGCCTCTCGTTATTTTGCTCTTTGTCTATATATACCCATAATAACAAAACAGGCCGCAGGCCTGTTTCACTATTAGATTAAGAATAATTAATCCTACCTAATCTCGCGGACTACCGGCTTACCGTCGATAATTTCACCGACGAGAATCAGATCAGCAACCCCGACAAATAAACCATTTTCTAAAACCCCCGGCATATTATTAATAGTTCTTTCCAAATCAGCCGGATCATCGATACTATCAAATTTAACATCGATAACTAAATTGCCTTGATCTGTCACCACGGGGCCAGCTTTTTTCACTCCCATGCGGAGAGAAGGTTTACCACCAAGGGCCTCTAATTTCAGCATCACCGGAGTCATGGCCATGGGTAACACTTCCACCGGCAAAAGAAAAGTCGATCCCAACTTATCCACCAGCTTATTGCCATCCACTACCACGACAAAAATATCGGCGAGACTATCGACAATTTTCTCCTGAGTATGGGCAGCACCGCCGCCTTTAATCAGGTTTTTCTGGGGATCCACCTCATCGGCCCCATCGATAGCGATATCCATCTTTGCGATGACATCGAGGGTAGTGAGGGGAATTCCGTACTTCCTAGCCAAAACTTGCGCTTGAAAAGAAGTAGGAACCCCGACAATATTGCTGATTTCCCCGCTTTGCAGTCTAGCGCCCAGATACTCGATCGCGTAGGCCGTTGTTGAACCAGTTCCCAATCCCACGACCGAATTAGATTGAACTAGATTAGCGGCGGCTTTACCGACCTCCTGTTTCATGATAATGATCGGATCGATTGCTGTCATGATGCACATTCCTAAAAGCGATGTTTTGAACCTCTTAGTTATCGGCTATCCCTTGCCCTCTTGTCAATGGAATTAGGGATTAGTGGCCTGAGCTGCTAACATTTCCTTGAGTTTAGCCAATTCATTAGCCCAACGGGGATCTGGCTGTAAAGCGTCACCATCGCCGGTAACTTTCGGGGTACTACTGCCACCCCGTTCAGCCTTGCGTTTTTTGCCGCCGCCGCCACCACCACTGGATTTGCGCGGTGCTGCCGTCGTCGGTTTCGGAGTCGGTCTTTCGACTTTTTCCGGGGTTTCTACGCTGGCCTCCGGCCCTTCTGCTTCTTCTCCTTCTTCTTTACCTCCCTTGCTGCGGGGGAGAGCTTTCTCGATTTTGATCGGGTTTTCCATGAAGGATTGGCCGTTGTATTTTTCGATAAACTGGTCAGCTAGTTCATCGCTAGGGACGGTAACGAAGGCAAAACCGCGACATTTGCCAGTTTTGCGATCTTTGATGACTTTAGTGGTAATCGTATCCCCTTCATCGGCAAAAAGCGCCTGTAATTTTTCGCGCTCGACGGATTCTTTGGGCAAATTACCAACGTATAGACGAACGGACATGATGGATTCCTCCAAGTATAGGGTGATTTGACATACTCCCACCGTCAAGCTACGCTGTGACGGGGGATTCTTTCCACATTGCTGTTAGAAATTCCTTGTTCAACGAGACAGCTTAGATTCTCAATGTCTCCATTAAGAATCCAGAGGCCGGACTCTCCCAAGGCGTTTGGGTCGGTTTCTGTTTGCCCAACAGTACCGTTGAGATAATTTCCCAAATATTGTAACCCTTTTTTAAGAATATTTATTGCTGCATTATGATCCCTATCTAAGACTGTTTTACAGTTAGGACATTGATGAGTTCTAGTGCTTAATGTTTTTTGCACTCTCGTCCCACAAACTGAACAATCTTGAGAAGTGAAATGCGGCGGCACAGCAACACAAACAATCCGATAAATCTTGGCAAAATAATTCAACCATTCAGTGAATTGATACCAAGAAGCATCGGAAATCGACTTGGCAAGCTTACGGTTTTTGACTAAGTTTCTTACCTTTAAAGCTTCATAGACTACCAGATCATT